>NZ_BAABMI010000020.1:0-11082 GCF_054785195.1 Secundilactobacillus muriivasis
CTTCCACAATGTAACCCATGATTAACGCGCAAACGAAGCCAAATTTCACAAACTCCGCACACTTACGCTGGACACAAACGTCAGCTTAAACAAAAAAAGCCACCGTAATCGGCAGCTTTATTTAGTAACTTATTCTCTTAACCATGGTGCGCAGAACGACTCTTCCGAGCGGCGCGCTTGCGGTTGTCTTCAAAACGTTCTTCTTCATCTTCGATTGGCTCAACCACGCGTTTCTTGAATGAAAGGACAGCGCCAGCAACGGCACCGATGGTTGCAACGGTTCCAAAAAGAAATCCCTTTACAAAATGTTTCATTGAGAAAGGCCCCCTAACAGGTTAAAATTGATTTGTGTTACTTATATTATGCCGTTTTTTCGGTAAAAAATCCAGTGAATCGCAAAATTATGGTGGAGTGATCTTTTTGAAAAAAGTATTGGCCATTATTGGGCCGACAGCGGTTGGTAAAACAGCCCTGTCAATTGAAATAGCAAAACAGTACCAGGGTGAAGTGATCTCTGGGGATTCAATGCAGGTTTATCGCGGGTTAGATATTGGAACGGCTAAAATTATGCCGGTTGAACGGCAGGGTGTACCACACTACTTGATCGATATTCGAGAAATTGATGAACGATACTCAGTAGCCGACTTTGTTGCTGAAAGCCGCCAATTGATCGATCAAATTACCGCGCGCGGTGGGTTACCGATTATTGTCGGTGGGACAGGCTTTTACTTGAAGGCCTTACTGTACGATATGAATCTGGGTGGTGATCAGTACGAAGCCACTGAATCAGTTCGGAAAAAATGGCATGCTTATGCGGCGACTAACGGGCAACAGGCATTATGGGATCACTTGAACCAAATTGATCCGGATGCAGCTGAAAAGATTCCGGTCAGCAATGAACGGCGAATCGTGCGGGCGTTGGAGGTTTACGAACAAACTGGCCAGCTTTTTTCGAAGCAACAGACAACGTTGACGCCGCGATATGATGCCTTAGTAATCGGGTTAAATACGGATCGAGCACGGTTGTATCAACGAATTGAACAGCGAGTTGATCAGATGATCGATGAAGGGCTTGAAACGGAAGCACGTCAACTTTACGATGCCGGTGGTCAAAGTTTGGCAGCCGGTAAGGGGATTGGTTATCGAGAACTATTTCCGTATTTTGATGGTCAAATAACACGTGAGATGGCGATCGATAAAATTAAGCAGGACACCCGGCACTATGCCAAGCGCCAATTAACGTGGTTTCGGCACCAGATTCCTGTTGAATGGTTTGATTTATTGGCGGATCCAACGGCTAAAGACCAAATTGAAGACGCCATGACAGATTGGTTATCCAAATGATGTTATAAAACATTACATGAAGTGTTGACACTGACTAAAATCGTGGTATTATTGAACCATGCAAAAGGAGGTGAATGTGATGACAGAAAAAGAATTGCAACGATCAAAGTCCGTTCTACCAATTGGGACGGTCATGCGACTTACTGAATTATCTGCCCGTCAGATTCGTTATTATGAGGAACAAGGATTAGTGATTCCGAAACGAACTGATGGTAACCGGCGAATGTATTCGCTGAATAATATTGATCAGTTATTAGAGATCAAGGACTATTTAGCTGAAGGCATCAACATGGCTGGTATCAAGGCCATCTACGAGCAACAGAAGAAACGCGCAACTGAACGGCGAGAAGATAACTTGACTGATAGTGATGTAAGACGGATTCTCCACGATGAATTCCTGAACATTAGTGGCTTTGACCGCGGCGTTGGAACGTCATTACATTCACAGCGACCTCTTGACTAACTTTGTGGCTTGCTGATTTTAAAAACTATCTTTCAAGGAGCGATTTTATGCCAAAACACGATTACACCAAAGACGACATTCGTCAAATGGCTAAGGATGAAGATGTTCAATTTTTACGGTTAATGTTTACTGATTTGTTTGGGACAATCAAAAACGTTGAAGTACCAATTTCACAGCTTGAGAAGTTACTCGACAACAAGTTGATGTTTGATGGTTCTTCTATCGATGGTTTCGTACGCATCGAAGAAAGTGATATGTACCTCTACCCAGATCTGTCAACTTGGATGATTTTCCCTTGGAGCAGTGATCGTGGCAAGATCGCCCGTGTCATCTGTGAAGTTTACACGCCAGACAAGAAACCATTTGCTGGGGACCCACGGAACAACTTGATTTGGGTCTTGAACGACATGCGTGAAGCCGGCTTTACTGACTTTAACATCGGACCAGAACCAGAATTCTTCCTATTTAAGATGGATGAAAACGGCAAACCAACGACTAAGTTGAACGATAACGGTTCATACTTCGATATGGCCCCAATGGACTTAGGTGAAAACTGCCGTCGTGAAATCGTTTTGACCTTGGAAGACATGGGCTTTGATGTTGAAGCTGCGCACCACGAAGTTGCACCTGGTCAACATGAAATCGACTTTAAGTATGCGGACGCCTTACAAGCCGCTGATAACATTCAAACCTTCAAGTTAGTCGTTAAGACGATTGCTCGGAAGTTCGGTCTTTATGCAACCTTCATGCCAAAGCCATTAGCTGGCATTAACGGTTCCGGGATGCATTTGAACATGTCACTCTTCCACAAGGACGGTAACGCCTTCTATGATGAAAAGGGTAAGTTGCAATTATCACAGGATGCTTACTACTTCTTGGGTGGGTTGCTTGAACATGCTCGCAGCTTTACTGCTATCTGTAACCCAACGGTTAACTCATATAAGCGGTTGGTTCCAGGCTACGAAGCCCCAGTTTACGTGGCATGGTCAGGTTCTAACCGGTCACCATTGATTCGAGTACCAAACTCACGTGGTCTTTCAACTCGTTTGGAAGTCCGGAGCGTGGATCCAGCTGCTAACCCATACTTGGCGATTGCAGCGGTCTTGGAAGCCGGTCTTGACGGTTTGAAGAACAAGATCGAACCTGAAGAAAGCGTTGATCGTAACATCTACCGGATGGACGCTGAAGAACGGAGCCAAAGCCACATCACCAACTTACCAGATACGTTGCACAACGCCTTGAAGGATCTGGCCGCTGATGAAGTCATGAAGAAGGCCATGGGACCACACTTGTACCCAAGCTTTATTGAAGCTAAGAACTTAGAGTACGATGCTTACCGCACTCAAGTATCGAAGTGGGAACGTGATCAGTACATGGAATTGTACTAATTGCGTCACTAAAAGATTATAAAAGTTTTAAACAACGCCGATTCAGTCAAATGAATTGGCGTTGTTTTTGTTGTCGTAATAAAATAGGAAGTGACAGCTTTGAGAGGTGTCGACAGCGACCTGCCGGAAGTGAACGGAAAATTTCCGGGTATTTTAATGAAAGGCCTTTATTAAACTCACATTTTCCGTTAACATTAAACTAGTTACATATGATGAGAAATCGTAAACGAGGGATAATATGCAAAGTAATAGTGAAGCACCACGCGAAGAGATCAATCCAGCACAAGCGCAATTAGATTTATCGATCAGTCAAAAGATTAATTATCTACAAACGCTCCAAGCCGCCTTACACGACGGTGATGATCGGCAGATTTATGAGTTAATTGATAAAACGCGTTATGATCGCGAAGTGAAGAAGTCTCGGTCAACGACCCAAACCCGTGAATTATCAGGGTTAGTGAGTGACGTTCATGATGAACTAAGTCACTACTTGAGTCAAAATCTAATTGACTACTTGGGGAAGACCTACCCATTCTTCTACTACGATGAAGTGACGTCAGGGCAATTTGACATTTACTTTGGTAATTGGTGGGATCGGCGTTTGTTTGGTCAATTAGACGTGTTAAACGTGGCGTTCGAATTTGACGAAACTGAGTATGGTAAGCTGAAGCGGACCTTTGATTTAGAACCACTCCATCAACGTTATAACACCGATAATATTGCTGAAATTACGGCGAAGAGCGCCGAACTCCAAAAGTTGATCACACAACAAGATGACCGTGATCGTCAAAAAGATGATCTTCGGCAACAGTTAAAGGATGTTAGTTCAAAGAGCACCTTGCCTTGGGATTCTGGTAAAGTCAAGGAAGAACGCCAGGGACTCGTCGATCAATTATCTCAATTGGCGGACGAGGACGAAGCCGCAATGAACGCCAATAAACAAATTAAGGATAACGATGAGCGCATTCTCGAATTATCAAAGGAGGACACGATCCTCAACTACGAGAAACAAAGTATCCAACAAACGTTTGACGACTTTAGCCATTTTGAATCACACAATCAAAGCTTGTATACCGATTACCTCACAAACTTGATTGGGAAGGGCAAGGTGGTAGCCGATGATTAATGAAACTGATCCATCAACATTGAGTACCAGCGGACGTTTGTTGTCCTATAATGACGCGGTTAAGGAAGGTCTTCAAACCGGGATCAAGTTTACCGAACTGATGGACCAACTGATCAACACCAAAGATCCGAGTGTGTTGGTCGAAGCGGCCCAAGCATTGTCCGTTTACGTATTGGACAGTGACTTCGTAACCTTCCCACACCAGTACAATACAGCGGATTACTATTTGATTTTCATGAGCCGTCTACTTGAATTGCACGATAAAGGTGATTTGATCACCTTGCAATCACATGAAGCCACCCAGCACCTGACCCAGCAGATTACTGCCATGGGTGATTTAGGGACGTTTGCTTTTCAACCAGCAGATGATACTGGAGGTGTTTATTACACTGAACAGGTCACTGGCGAGGTCTTGTTCTATCTGAATTTAAAGCGTCAGGTCATGCGGATGAACAGTAAGGCCATTACACAACTGTTTATCATTACCTATCACGATAAGTTGGAAAATGAGCAGATTCTATCGACGACGCAGTTGCTGATCGATTTTGGTCAATCATTAAAGACGGACTTTGGGTTTGACGTTGACTTTAACTTGTTGGATACCAGCAACCAAGAGTTCTACTATGTTCAGGCCAATGAGTTGTCGAGTGAAGTGGTTGATAAGCTGTTCGTTGCGGCTGCCGAACAAGACTACATGTTGATGCACGCCCAAGATGGCGCTACATTACAGCTTCCTCAAGACGTTACCTTGACGATTGCGAGTCATACCGCTAGCGGCCAAGCCAAGTGGGGGTTAACGGTGCAAGATCAGGATGAAAAGATGTCTTGGTTCAAAGTGTTGTTAACGTACGACTTCTTACGCGATTGGTATCTAGACAATCTGGACGAATTACAGATTCGTTCGGATGCGTTGGTCTTTTAGAAAGTAGGGTTATTGTGACACTTGATTTAGCAAAATTATTGCAGTCGGCGATTCAGTATCGTACCCAGTTTAACTATACGCATCAGGTTGCCATTCGGCCTGAAGAGGGGTTGCGCGTCGATTACGTAGCGTTGGACGTTGCCCTCGGCGATTTAGCGAAGCAGGTCGGGTGGTACCGGTTAGGTGAAACACCAGTGCCGGTTGACCATGATACGCTGGTTGCTCAGTACGTGACGACGATGACGGCTTTCTTCAACGTCGCAGCGCGGCAGACTTGGTCACACCTGATCGTGATGGATGATGATCAATTGACAGCCTTGATGGCAAAACGGCCAGCTAAGAGTTTGAGTCAGCAGTACTTAGCGATTCGACACTTTGTCGATCAGGCGCTGTTTGAACGCCAGCAAACGGCATTTGAACACGCTTGGCACGTGTTCTTGAAGTGGGGGTTAGTTGATCTTAAACTGACCTCAGCGGAAGTTGAAACGGTAGCGAGTGCATCCTTTCAATTAACTGATTAGTATAAAAAAGAAGTTCGCCGATCAATCGGCGAACTTCTTTTTTTGCGGTGCAGTTTTTTAAATTAGCTGAGGTGAATTAACCGGAAAAATGCTTGTACATAACTGCGTCGCGTTGTGGCGAAATGTTTGGACTGTGCAAGTCGTCGGGTGTGGCTTTGGTAAAGTTCCCATGCGCCAGCGATAACGAACAAGACAGCAATGAAACTAATAAAGACCATGGCAATCCCTCCAAAGTTAAGTTTCAATTACGTTACAGTTTCATTATCAGTTGATGACTTACAAAATGCAAGTAAAAAACACCGATTTTTAAGAATAGTTGCGAATTTATTTGTAGGTGTTTTTGAAGTAAATGTAGTTTTCAAACGAAAATAATTGAAAAAGATGTAGCATACAAATGACCGCTATAATCACTGTATATTCTTAAACAAGCAAATACCGAATTGTATATATTGGGTATTAAATGATAGTATAGACCAATTTTAATGATTGATTATATCAAACAAAATGTAAAGCGATTGATTTATTTTCATGGGCTTTTGGAGCACCTCGTTGCCATGCGAATAAAATTGAACGTATTGTGTGAAATGCCTGATCAGAAATCAGAGGATTGTGATTGGCATAAAAGTCCAAAATAAAAAGCCCTCAAGAAGAGGACTCAGTCGACATTGACCGTGATCATGCTTGACGATAGATGAGAAATTTAGCTTTAGTCAACTATCCCTGACTAAAAGCACGGAATTTTCGCATTTTTTATTAAAAAAACAAATTCAACTTCGTCCGAGTAGTTACCACTAGGTGAGTAAATATTACCGGTTTTACTCACAATAGGATAGTCAGTGTCAACAACGAAAGGACAATAAATGATATATTTTATGTTTATCAGTACTTATTTTAGCGACTCACGGCAGCGAAAATTAAGAATGGATCGCAAAGATCAGTTTAAAATTTTAATTGGTAAAGTCAATCCACGCGACATTGGTGAGATGGAAGATCTTTTTTGTCTAAATGTTAGGTGCGTTCCCAGTCACATTTATGAAAGTATTCCGATTGATGGCGTGGTTACGAAACGGCTGCCAAGCGGCCGCAATGAACACAGCGTGTATCGAACAACCTCGTTTAAAATTCGAGGCCCAGAACAAGTAGTCGAAATTATTAAGCTGTTAAATGAAGCGTACGAGGCGGGATAGTTTTGCAGCATCACCAGCATTTGGTGGACGAAGTTGAGAAAAATGTAATTTTAAACGAGGTTATTTCAGAATACAAAAATAAAAACGCCGTATCATCGGCGTTTTTTTAAGGTGACGAAAGGAAATTTATCCCCAATTGACTGTCGCAGGAGAGATTCGAACCCTCGACCTACGGTTTAGAAGACCGTTGCTCTATCCAGCTGAGCTACTGCGACATATTCATAACGAACATGTATAATTATAAGATATTGCCCAGATGAAGTCAACGACTATTGTAAGGAATCATGCATCGATACCCAATAGCATCAATCTGTTTGAGCGAATACGGTAGCATGCAAGAAAAATGATAATTATTAATTTCGCTTAAGCGAGTGGTCTAGGTAACTGGTATAGGTCCAAAGGTTGAACTATCAATGGATAATTCATGTAAAATTCAGTCATTAATTGACTGATTGTTCGGTTTTTAAGCAATCTCAACCGGTGTTGTATAACGGCGCGAAATGGTTGTTGCAAAAATGAATCGTTTTCAATTGAAATCCCGGTTTATTCTTGATAAAATAAAGCGAAATCAAAGTAGTGAAGCACATGGACTATTTTTTTGAGCGATTTGTGGCTTGACTAGTTTGTTTCTGAACAATTCAAGTGGATTGTTCGGAATGTGCTGCATTTGGTCCGATACCTTGGAGGTGGCAGTCGCAAAATAGAAGTTGGTATAGTGAGAGGTTCGGGGGGAAACGAACTTCTCTGTCAATGTAAGGATGGGGAGATCAATTTGAGTAGAAAAATTGAAATGACGGGTAAGCAGTTTGGTCGCTTAACGGTCCTTCAGCAAAAGGGACAAGATCCTCGTAACGCTGATTTATTATGGGAATGTCGCTGTTCATGCGGCAACGTCGTTGTGGTGGATGGGTCACGACTTCGAGGCGGTTACGTTCGAAGTTGTGGATGCTTACGACGAGAACTAGCTCGGAAGCGCTACATCGAAAACAAGGATTTTACCAAAAACATGGGCAATACGCAAAACTTGCGGAATAAAGATGGCATCATGGTATCCTCGCTGAAGGAATCGCCACGTAATACCTCGGGTGTGGTAGGGGTTTCCTTTGATAAGGCGACGCAAAAGTGGTTAGCGCGACTGATGTATCGCGGACACTATGTCTTATTGAAGAGCTATGATACTAAGGCCGAGGCGGTGGAAGCGCGAAAACACGCCGAGTTATTTTACTGGAAGCGCAGTGAACAAGTGAACTAAACAATGACTTATCCTTGATAGTCGTTGACTGATTTCAGTCGATGGCTATCATTTTTTTAACTATTAGCACAATTGTGGGGTCTCGTAGCATTATTTTCTGAAAAAATGGCTTAAATTCGTGAAAAAAGGTCAAGAAAGGGCTTTCATTTCTATGTTATACTATTAACAAATTCAGAATTTAATTGAGGGATGGGATGTTATGACAGCCAAGCAACACGCTAATCTAACCAAAAGTAACCAAGTACTCGATCAATTCGCAAAGGTCGTTAACAGCGACAAAGCCATTCGAAAGGTAAAGCCAACCGAAAAATTGCGTTGTGGGATTGATTTGGGGACGTCATCAATTGTGTTGACGGTCTTGGATGAAAAAGACAACCCGATTTACGGGGCATTTGAATACGACCATGCCGTTCGTGACGGGTTGATTGTTAACTTCGTTGAAACGACTCAAATCTTACGGCGGTTAAAACAAAAAGCAGAGGATGTGTTAGGTGTTGAGTTAACCACTGCCTGTGGCGCCATTCCACCTGGTACGGGTGAAGGTAGTGCCAAAATCGTGGCCAATGCCATCGAATCCGCTGAATTTATCTGTCGTCACGTGGTTGATGAACCAACGGCAGCGGCGAAGTTTTTGCGGATGAAAACGGGCACCGTTGTTGATATTGGTGGTGGGACTACCGGGGTCAGCATCTTTAAAAATGGCAAGTTGATTGAAGTCATCGATGAAGCTACCGGT
Source organism: Secundilactobacillus muriivasis (assembly GCF_054785195.1). Taxonomy (NCBI): domain Bacteria; kingdom Bacillati; phylum Bacillota; class Bacilli; order Lactobacillales; family Lactobacillaceae; genus Secundilactobacillus; species Secundilactobacillus muriivasis. The sequence goes on from NZ_BAABMI010000020.1 coordinate 8,940, forward strand.
GGGTTCCATATGACATTGGTTCTTGGCGGTGCTTACCATATTAGTTCCGACGAAGCTGAACTGATGAAGCGGGACAATAAGAAGGAACGCGAAGTCTTTCCAATTATCCGACCAGTTGTTGAAAAAATGGCATCAATTACCAAAAACGCGCCTAAGGTTGCGGTTGAGGAACCGGTTGTCGTTGTCGGCGGGGCGATTAACTTCGAAGATTTTATTCCGGCCTTTAGTAAGACACTGGGACTTAAGTCGTTTAAGCCTGATTTTCCGCAGTTTGTGACCCCATTAGGCATTGGTATGTATGATCATGATTAATCTAATGTATAAATAAGGATAAAATAAAAGCACGCCACTTTGTGGGTGTGCTTTTATTTTATCCTTATTTTTAAATCCGCAAATTTACTTATCCAACTCAAGTTTATGAATGATATACGCCTTAGAAGCCGCATCCAATAAATCATGATACGTTGCAAAGTCACTCACGGATGCCACATAGGCATCAAGTTCTTCCGGCGTTGCGTTACTAGGATCATCATCCTTAAAATGGCCACGGTCCCAGAATTCCTCGAAGTTATGGGCGGTGGTGTTTTCACGAAGAAACTTTTTGTTTAACAAATCACCCAGAGGAACGGCACTTGAACCGATCATTTCATCGGCGGCTTCCTGACGCTGCGTGATTTCGCGTTGGAGCGTTTTATCATCAATTGGTTGTTGGTTCTTCAAACTGATCACATCCTCAATCTAAGTTAGCTTACTTTCCATTATAACAAGAAATATATAGTAAGAAAACGGTTACTTAACCGCATCCGGAAAAGGTGAGATTAATGTATGAGATATAAGAATCAGACATTAAAAAAGCGCCGCCAGCGGCAGCGCTTTTCAGTCTAGTTTTACGATTGAAGTTCGAGTGTGATGATCAGGTAAGTGCTTTTCGGGATCCGTATCACGTAAGTAATCAATTTCTTGAACCACGATCCGAACTAGCGAACGTTTGACGGTTTCGTCGTTTAAAATGGCTGCCAAGGCCGTCGCATACTGTTTACTGGTTGCGTCGTCAAGGTCACGTGTCGTCGGGGCATCGTTAAGCGCCTTTAAAATGGTGCTTGTTGCAATTGTTGCTGAGTGGTCATCAAATTTATGATCAGACATACGTATCACTCCCTTTAGTTGATACCCTAATTATACTGGAAAGTTGTGAAAAAAGTGTGGGTAAATCTCGATTTTTTATAAATTTAAGGTAATCTAAAGCAGAAGTTTAGACTAAAATCGGTCAATGTAGGCCGGGAAAAACGGCGGATAATTGGTCTGATGACCGGCTGATAATTAGGGGAACAACCTCGGAAAAGTCTGGAAAACGGTTAATTGTTAAGCCCCTTGATAATCAAGTTAATTGGGTAAATAGTTTGATATTCAAAATACTATTTTTCCAAATTGCGCTAATTCCCGGTATATTAAGCGTTTTAACGGCTTGTAACCGCCAGCTTACGGGGCAAGGCTTGACAAGCAACCCAAAATTAGAATAATATACTGCCATCAAATACTTTGATGTTTGAAATACTTTGTCAAGGAGGTGTCGAGTTACCGATGCAGCTCACTTCTCAAGAGATTCAGGCACTGATTCCAAACCGCTTTCCAATTTTTTACATGGATGGGGTGACCGAATTAGTGGCCGGTGAATCAATCACGGCAATTAAGAATGTTACGGCAGATGAAAGTTTCGTGAACGGTTATCGTCCGGGCGAATATATCATGCCCTCAGCTTTGATCGTTGAGTCGTTAGCACAAGCAGCCTCGATTTTGATTTTGAAGTCGCCAGCGTTTGCGCATAAAACGGCGTACTTGGGTGGAATCTCTAAAGCCGAGTTTTTAAAGGACGTTAAAGCGTCTGATCAGATAGCACTGAAAGTAAAGATGAAGAAGCAACGTGACAATATGGGCGTTGTTAGCTGTGAAGCGGTTGTGAAGGATGAAGTTGTCCTAACTGCTGAACTAATGTTTATCGTTGAGCCAGAGCGCACAACCGATTGACGATGGGCTTTCTCACTGCTATTATTTTGATGTTGGAACTATTTGATAATCGAAATAGGTGGTGTATCAGTGGAATATTCAACGATCAAGCGAATCAATCAATTGTTGACAACGGTTT
>NZ_BAABMI010000021.1:0-44963 GCF_054785195.1 Secundilactobacillus muriivasis
CGGTGATATTTTACGGGTTGAAGAACTCGAACTGAAGAAGAGTCGGTTTCAAGATATTTCAATCAAGGAAGTTCACGCCATTGATGCCATTACGATGTATGAACATAAAACGACGTCGCAGGTGGCGCAACAGTTGCGAATTACCCCGGGAACGCTAACCACAATGGTCAACCATTTGGTACGAAAAGGGTATGTCGTTCGGCTTCGAAGTGACGATGATCGACGCTTCGTTCGGCTGGGATTGACCAGACGCGGTCGGTTGATTTTTCGGGCTCATGAGTCGTTTCATCGGCATATGGTTCAAAGCTTTATTCAAGACATGGACGATGTTCAAGTTCAGTTTATTGAAAAGGCGCTCCTGAACCTTCAGGCGTTTCTGGAATTTACAGATTCAACGATCAACAAGTAAGGAGTTTAGTTGAATGGCAGGAATTAGAATTGTGCAAACTGCCCATGAAGTTCCTGACAAGGTGGTTTTAAACGACGAGTTAAAACAGTACATGGATACTTCGGATGAATGGATCAGCAGTCGGACTGGGATTCGGCAGCGCCATGTGTCAACTGGTCAAACAACGGCTGATTTATGTACATCGGTTGCGCAGCAGCTACTCACGCAATCCGGGTGGTCAGCTGATGACTTGGACTTCATCATCGTGGCGACGATGTCACCAGACTATATGACACCGGCGACGGCGGCAATCGTTCAAAATCGAATTCACGCACAACATGCGTTTGCGTTTGATTTAAGTGCGGCGTGTTCCGGGTTCATTTATGGTCTTCGGGTTGCCAAGGATCTACTTGCTGGTGACTGTCATCGCGGCCTATTAATTGGCGGTGAAGTCTTGTCTAAGCTAGTTGATTGGCAGGAACGCTCAACGGCTGTTTTGTTTGGTGATGGCGCTGGTGGGGTGTTGTTAGAGCAATCTGATGAGACAACCTCCCAGTTTTTGGCCAGCGACTTGCAGACGCTCGGTGAATTAGGTGATCGGTTAACAGCAGGGTACCAACCTGTGACGTCACCGTTTGCAACGGATGCAACTGATCCTCATCAACGCTATTTTGAAATGGATGGTCGTGCAGTTTACAAGTTTGCAACGCACGATGTGCCACGTTCAATCGAACGGGCGGTTACCGCAAGTTTTTTAATGGTTAAGGACGTTGATTATTTTTTGCTTCATCAAGCTAATCAACGCATCATTGATCAGATTGCGAAACGACTGGCACAGCCAACCGATAAATTTTTAAGCAATGTCGCCAATTACGGCAATACATCGGCTGCTAGCGTCCCGATTTTATTGGATGAAGCAGTTCGTAACGGGACGATTCAGCGTGGCCAAACCATTGCGTTAAGCGGATTTGGTGGTGGCCTGACCATTGGCACCCAATTGATTCAGTATTAAATTAAGTTAAACACACAAAACTAACACATTTAATTAAGGGGATAACATATTATGACTAACGACGAAATTTTCTCAAAGGTACAAGCAATTATCGTGGAACAAACAGGTGAAGATGCTGAAAAGGTAACGATGACTACTAACATCAAACAAGACTTAGATGCTGATAGCTTGGACATCTTTGAAGTGATCAACGAAATCGAAGACGAATTCGACATCAAGATTGAAACTGAAGAAGGCATTGAAACAGTGTCTGACTTAGTGAAGTTCGTTGAAGCCCAATTAGGCAAGGAACAAGACTAATGCCGTTAGATCCATTCATGCAATCACTCGGTCTGACTTACCCGATTTTTCAGGGTGGGATGGCCTGGGTCGCTGATGGTCGGTTAGCTGCTGCGGTTTCAAATGCCGGTGGTCTGGGTATCATCGGTGCTGGCCATGCTTCTGGTCAAGTCGTTCACGACGAGATTCAAATTGCCAAGTCACTGACGGATAAGCCCTTTGGGGTAAACGTCATGCTATTGTCGCCACACGTGGCTGACGTGGTTGAGGTGATTTTGGCGGAACAGGATAACATTACCGTTGTGACGACGGGTGCCGGGGATCCATCCCGGTATCTGCCAGCGTTTAAGGCTGCTAACATCAAAGTGATTCCAGTTGTGGGATCAGTTGCGTTAGCTAAACGGATGGCACGGGTCGGTGCGGATGCCGTTGTAGCAGAAGGCATGGAATCAGGTGGTCACATTGGCAAATTGACAACGATGGCGCTGGTGCCACAAGTTGTTGACGCAGTAGATATTCCTGTGATTGCTGCCGGTGGTATCGCTGATGGTCGTGGCTTAGCCGCGGCCTTTATGCTAGGCGCTGCTGGCGTGCAGATGGGAACCCGCTTTTTGGTGGCCACTGAATCCAAGATTCATCCCGACTATAAACAGGCGGTCTTGAAGGCTAAAGATATCGATACAGTCGTGACTGGCGAGTATGCTGGTCATCCAGCCCGAGTGCTTAAAAACAAGATGGCCAAGCAGTTTATGCGCTTAGAAAAGGCGGAAGCTGCGAAGGCACATCCTGATTTTACTGAAGTTGAACAAATTGGAAATGGCAGTCTTCGAAATGCCGTGTTGACTGGTGATGCCACGACCGGCGCCTATATGGCTGGTCAGGTTGCCGGCATGGTGACCAAAGCAGAATCAGCAGCTGACATTTTAGCGGACGTCTATACCCAAGCTAATCAGTTGATGGGACGTGAATAAGGTGCGAATCGGATTATTATTTAGCGGTCAAGGCGCTCAAAAAACGGGCATGGGCCAATCGTTGTACGAGCAAAATGCAACTTATCGAGCGGCAATCGATCATGCGAGTGACGTGTTGTCGATTGACTTACCCAAACTGTATTTTGACGCCGACCAAGAAACGTTACTCAACCAGACGCAGTATGCGCAACCGGCAATCGTTGCCATGAGTGCAGCCTTGTATCAGGTGATCCAACCACAATTAGACAACGTGGTTGCGGGAATCGGACTTAGCCTTGGTGAATACAGTGCGTTAGCTTGTGCGGGGAACGTGGCACTTGATGATGCGTTGACGTTGGTGAAATTACGTGGTGAATTGATGCAACAAGCCAGTGAGCAAACGGCGAGTCAAATGGCCGCCGTGATGAACACGTCCTTGGACTTGATCAAAGAAGCGTGTGAAGCCGCATCAACGAAGGGCATCGTAACGATCGCCAACGTAAACACGCCAAAGCAAGTCGTCATTGGTGGGGAAGTCGCTGCCGTTGAAGCGGCGACCGCTTACCTCACTGAACATGACGTGAAGCGAATCGTGCCGTTGAACGTGAGTGGCGCCTTTCATACGCCACTGATGCAGCCGGCACAGGCACCGCTTCACGAGGCGCTTTTAAAAACCAACTGGCAAGATGGTCAGTTCCCGGTGATCAGTAATACGACCCAACAGCCGTTTGTTACGGCAGACATGACGACGACTTTGACGACCCAACTTGTGTCAACGACCCACTTTGCCACCGCGTTACAAACGCTTGATGGCCAATTGGATACGGTGATCGAGCTGGGACCAGGGAAGACGTTAACGAGTTTTGCAAGAAAAACGGTTAAGGGCCTTAATTACTGTCACGTTGATAGTCTTGAAACACTTGAAGACACGCTAAAGGTGTTGGAAGGGAAGTAACGATGGAACTTTCAGGAAAAACCGTCCTCGTCACGGGGAGTACACAGGGTATCGGCCTTGCAATTGCGCAGGCCTTTGCGAAGAAGGGTGCAGCAATCGTGTTAAATGGTCGCCATGCGGCTAGTGAAGAAACGGTGCAATCGATTAAGCAGTTTGGGGTTGATTGCTGGGATATCTCAGCAGACATTACCGACCCGGAAACGGTGAAGGCAATGATCGACCAAATTTACACGGTGACTGATCACCTTGACGTTGTCGTGAACAACGCGGGAATCGTTAACGATAAGTTGCTTAATCGGATGAGTACCGATGATTTTGCAACCGTGATCGATACGAACTTAACTGGAACGTTTAACGTGATCAAGGCGTGTTTACGACCACTGTACAAACAGCGTTCGGGCGTGTTTATTAACCTAGCAAGTGTCATTGGCCTAACCGGCAACATCGGGCAGGCCAACTACGCTGCTAGTAAGGCCGGTATTATTGGGTTGACCAAATCGGTCGCCAAAGAGGCCGCAATGCGGGGCATTCGCTGCAACGCCATTGCGCCAGGAATGATCGACACGGCCATGACGGCCCAATTGGGTGATAAGGTGAAAGACGGCATTTTGGCCCAAATCCCACTCAAGCGGTTTGGTCAGGTTGAAGAAGTGGCGCACGCTGCCCTGTTTTTAGCAGAAAATGATTACGTTACCGGACAAACCGTCACCATTGACGGCGGTTTAACAATGCAATAAGGAGCGAATACTATGCCAAGAGTTGTGATTACAGGAATGGGGGCACTCACGCCAATCGGCAATGATGTCCATGAATTTCAAGCAGGTTTAGCTGCTTCGAAGGTTGGGTTTAACCTAATTTCGCACTTTGATGCGAGTGAAACGGGTATTACGTTGGCTGGGGAATTAACGGATTTCGAACCGTTGACCCGGTTAGGTAAAAAGGACCTTCGGCGGATGGATACCTTCAGTCAATATGCGGTGTACGCAACTGCTGAAGCGATTGAACAAGCCGGAATCACTGAAGAGAATACGGAAGCTGAACAGCTTGGTGTGATCTACGGCTCTGGAATCGGTGGCTTAACGACCATTCAAGAACAGGTTACTAAGATGAATGAGAAGGGCCCTCAACGGGTATCGCCAATGTTTGTGCCAACGGCGATCTCAAACATGGCCTCGGGTAACATTGCGATTCGTTACCACGCTAAGAACATTTGTACCACCATCGTGACGGCCTGTGCCTCAGGGACCAACGCTATCGGGGAAGCCTTCCGTCAGATCAAAGAAGGTCGCGCGCAGGTGATGATTACTGGTGGTTCTGAAGCTTCCATCAACGAAATCGGAATTGCCGGCTTTGCGGCGTTATCAACGCTGTCAACGGCCACCGATCCAACTAAAGCCTCACTACCATTTGACGCCAATCGGTTGGGCTTTGTGATGGGTGAAGGTGCCGGGACATTGATCTTGGAATCGCTCGAACATGCCCAAGCGCGTGGTGCCGAAATCTTAGGCGAAGTTGTGGGTTACGGTGCAACCTCAGATGCTTATCACATGACGTCACCAGATCCAGCCGGGACGCAAGCTGCGCGGGCAATGCAATTAGCTATCGATGAAGCAGACGTTACGCCAGCGCAAGTGGGTTACGTCAACGCTCACGGGACTGCAACAATGGGCAACGATAGTGCGGAATCGGCTGCTATCAACCAAGTATTTGGCCAAGATAGTGATGTGTTGGTTTCAAGTACCAAGAGTATGACGGGACACTTGCTAGGTGCTGCGGGCGCGATTGAAGCAGTTGCTACGATTTCAGCCCTTCAAGCTGGTCAGTTACCAGTTAACGTTGGTTTAACGGAACAAGATCCTAACTGTGACGTTAACTTAGTCAACGATGATAACCGCAATACAGCGGTTGACTATGCAATCAGTAATTCCTTCGGATTTGGTGGTCACAACGCCGTATTAGCGTTTAGAAAGTGGGCGGATTAGTTATGACTTTGGAAGAAATTCAAGCCATTATTGATCAAATTGATGCCAGTGATATTCGCGAAATTGATTTAAACTACCAAGATCTTCACCTGTACCTGAATAAGAATCGAACGACACAACATTCAGCGAGTGAAGCACCAGCCAAAGCGGTAGCACCAGAAACAACGAGTAACGTGCCAGCGGTGACCGCGGCTGATACGACTGAACCGGCTAAATCAGCAACTGATCCAGCCGTCAATGAAGAAGCAATCAAGGCACCGCTTGTCGGCGTCATCTACTTACAACCGTCACCAGATAAACCAGCATACAAGCAGGTTGGTGACACGGTTCAAGTTGGCGAAGTGGTTTGTGTGATCGAAGCCATGAAGATGATGACCGAAATTAAGAGTAAGGTTGCTGGGAAGATTACGTCGATCTTAGTTGAAAATGAAGAAGTCGTTGAGTTTGATCAACCACTGTTTAAAGTATCTAAATGAGGTGAACGAAGTTGTCAGAAGAAGCAAGAGAACCAAGAACGTTAGACGTTGTTGAGATTCAAAAAATTTTACCGCACCGTTACCCAATGCTGTTAGTGGATCGGGTATTGGACGTTGTGCCAGGGGAAAGTGTCATTGCTAAGAAGAACGTTTCGGTCAACGAAGCCTTCTTCCAGGGCCATTTTCCTGGTAACCCAGTGATGCCTGGCGTTTTAATCGTTGAAGCGATGGCACAAGCCGGGGCGATTGCCCTATTGACCCTTGATGAATTTAAGGGCAAGACGGCGTACTTCGGTGGGTTAAAACGGGTCAAATTCCGTCAGATGGTTAAGCCTGGTGATACGCTTCGGTTAGAAGTAACTTTGGATAAGGTTCGCGGTAACGCAGGACTCGGTCACGGAATCGCCTACGTTGATGACCACAAAGTTTGCTCCGGAGACCTCACCTTCATGATCGGGTAGGTGACAAGCATGTTTGAAAAAGTATTGATTGCCAATCGTGGGGAAGTTGCTGTACGGATTATTCGGGCATTACGGGAACTTGGTATTCAATCAGTAGCCGTGTATTCAACGGCGGATGCGGATGCTCAGTACGTCAAGTTAGCGGATGAAGCTGTTTGTGTTGGTGGGCCACAGCCTGCCGATTCATATCTCAATATGCAAAACATTGTGAGTGCAGCGGTGTTAACCGGCGCCCAAGCGATTCATCCGGGGTACGGCTTCTTGTCGGAAAACTCGGATTTTGCCGAACTTTGTGAAACGTGCCAGATTACGTTTATCGGTCCCAAACCCGCAACCATTGCGTTGATGGGCAATAAGGCCAATGCCCGAAGTCAAATGCAGGCGGCTGACGTGCCAGTTATTCCTGGCAGTACCGGCTTTTTAAAGGATGAGGCTGATGCGTTAGCGGTTGCCGATCAAGTGGGCTACCCTGTGATGTTGAAAGCGGCCGCTGGTGGCGGTGGTAAAGGTATTCGTCGCGTTGAAGCACCGGATGAGCTGTCATCAGCTTACCGGGACGCAACTCAAGAAGCTGAATTGTCATTTGGCGATAGCCGGATGTATTTGGAAAAAATTGTTGCGCCAGCTAAGCACATTGAAGTTCAGGTGTTTGCGGATCAGTTTGGTCACGTGGTGGCGTTTCCGGAACGGGATTGCTCACTGCAACGCAAACAACAAAAGGTGTTGGAAATCAGTCCTTGTGTGACGATGACAGCGACCGAACGTGAGACATTACAACAGATTGCGGTTCGGGCGGCGACTCAAATCGGGTACCTCAACACCGGAACGATTGAATTCTTGATGGATCAAGACCATCATTTCTATTTTATGGAAATGAACACCCGGATTCAGGTTGAACACCCGATTACCGAAGCCGTTTCCGGCGTGGACCTCGTCAAGGAACAGATTCGCGTTGCTGCCGGTGAACCACTGCCGTTTGAACAGGCGGACATTCAACTGAATGGCGCTGCAATTGAAGCCCGGGTCAATGCCGAAGATCCTAACTTGGACTTTATGCCACAAGCTGGGGTCGTTAAGCAACTGAAATTACCAGGCGGCCCCGGTATTCGGGTTGATAGCGGGATTACCAGCGGTGATATGATCTCACCGTTTTACGATTCCATGGTGGTTAAGTTAATCGCCCACGCTGGTACTTATGCTGAAGCTTTGGCTAAGTTAACTGAAGCGTTGTCTGAATTTGAGTTAAGTGGCATTGCGTCCAACCAACTTTTTTTGACGGCACTGTTAAGTGATCCGACTGTGCAAGCGGGTACGGCCACGACGAACTACGTAACGGAAGCTTTCTTACCAAGATTTAAATCACAATTGGTTAAGGAGGTGTCGTAATGTCGTTTGGCGAACACGTAAAGCGGTTTTCATCCGAATCATTATCGATTTTGAAACACTACCAAGCGCAGGTGCCTAACGGTATTTGGATGCAGTGCCCTCGGTGTCACGCTAGTTTTTACTTTAAACGAGCTGGCCAGTACCGAGTTTGTCCAGAATGCGGATACGGGTTTCGGGTAACGGCTCACCGGCGACTTAAGATGCTGACGAAGCACTTTGAGGAGTGGGATGCCGACATTAGTTCCGATGATCCACTACAGTTTCCGGATTACGAAGCGAAATTAAAAAAAGCCCAGAGTGCCACTCATCTTAAAGATGGGGTGCTCACTGGCCTTGCAACGATTAATGGGCAACAGACGGCGTTGGGAATCATGGACCCGCTATTCATCATGGGGAGTCTTGGAACCGCCAATGGCGAACGGATTACCCGGTTATTTGAGCGGGCAACTGAGCAAGAACTGCCGGTGGTGCTCCTGACAGCCTCTGGTGGTGCGCGGATGCAAGAGGGGATTTATTCGTTGATGCAAATGGCGAAAATCTCTCAGGCCGTCAATCAGCATGGTGATGCCGGTCTTGCGTATATTTCGGTTCTGATGGATCCAACGACTGGCGGGGTCACCGCTAGTTTTGCGACGCAAGCGGATATCACCTTAGCTGAACCACAGGCGCTGATTGGCTTTACGGGCAAACGGGTGATCGAACAAACCATCAATAAGCAGTTACCGGACGATTTTCAGAGTGCTGAAAATAGCTTAAAACGCGGCTTCATTGATGAAATTGTGCCTCGTGATCAACTTGCCAAACGTCTGGGTCAGTTACTGACGATTTTTAACGCACCGAAATGGGGGACCATAAAATGACACAAACCTCACAAATCGTAACGGGCGCTCGAAGCGATCAAAAGGCCAATACAACCGAAATCATCGAAGCGTTAGTCGATGATTTTTTTGAATGCCATGGTGACCAGTTAACGGGTGATGATTCCGCAATTATTGCTGGCTTAGCAACCTTAAATGGCCAGTCAGTGGCGATTATTGCGACCCAGAAGGGCAACACCCTTGAAGAACGGTTGGCGACTCACTTCGGGAGCCCCGAACCCGCTGGCTATCGTAAGGCGCTTCGTGTGATGCATTTAGCAGAAAAGTTAAACTTTCCTATTATAACGTTGATCAACACGCCGGGGGCCTATCCTGGGGCGGATGCCGAAGCGGCTGGACAGGGGCAGATGATTGCCAAGAACATCCGCGAGATGTTAGCGATCACCGTTCCAATCTTAACCATTATTATTGGTGAAGCCGGTTCGGGCGGTGCCTTAGCGTTGGCTTGTTCAGATCAAATCTGGATGTTAGAAAATAGTATGTATTCGATTTTATCCCCAGAAGGGTTCGCCGCAATCATGTGGAAGGATGCGCATCGGGCTGATGAAGCCGCTGAACTGATGCGACTCACCCCAGAATGGCTACTGAAGCAACATGCGATTCACCGAATTATTCCGGACGCGTGGTTACGCAGTCCAAAATTAAAACAAGCAATTATAACGGAACTCACTCAACTCAGTGCACAAGATACGGCCGAACGGCTTCAAGAACGGCAACGCTTTTTCAGAAAGTTTTAAGTTTAGGACCTGAAAGGGTTGACGTTGGTCGTTTTTTCTAGTAAAATGCAATTTGTTGTATTTGTGGACTTCCACAGCTGCAACCGCACGGGCCAAGTTTTAAGTTCGGTGTTAACCGACACTTGTTCTCGGCGAGTCTGAGTGAAACTTTTATGAAGGAGGTGCACATACATGTACGCAATTATCGTAACTGGCGGTAAGCAATACCGTGTTCAACAAGGTGAAGCTGTTTACGTCGAAAAGTTAGACGCCAAGGCAGGCGACAAGGTCACTTTTGACCAAGTTGTTTTCGTTGGTGGTGACGCCACTAAGGTTGGTGCCCCATTAGTCGACGGTGCAACTGTTACCGGGACTGTTGAAAAGCAAGGCCGTGAAAAGAAGGTTGTTTCCTTCAAGTACAAGCCTAAGAAGGGTCAACACACGAAAGTTGGTCATCGTCAACCATACACCAAGGTTGTTATCGACGCAATCAACGCCTAATTAATGTGGGTGATTCACAATGATACAAGCAACATTTGAACACGATGACGCTAATCGGATTGTCGGGTTTAAGCTGACCGGTCATGCGGATAGTGGCCCTTACGGTAGTGATATCGTCTGTGCCGCTGTATCTGCCTTATCGATCAGTACCGTCAATGGATTATCAACCGTCGCTTCAGTTACCCCAATCGTGGTATCGAAGCCGGATGAAGGCGGCTTTTTAAGTCTCCGGATGCCACCAGTTGATGACTACATCCAAGAACGGATCAGTCAGGCGTTGTTACAAAGTTTTGAAAATGGACTTTTAGATGTTGAAAAACAATATTCGGATTACATTCTAATTCGATAAATCTTTTATGGAGGTGAAACTCAATGTTAGAAATGAACTTACAATTCTTCTCTCACCATAAAGGGGGCGGTTCTACTGCCAACGGTCGTGATTCTGCCGGACGTCGTCTCGGTACGAAGGCTGCTGACGGTTCAACTGTTACCAGCGGATCAATCCTTTACCGTCAACGTGGAACGCACATCTACCCAGGTGTTAACGTTTCTCGTGGTAACGATGATACGTTATTCTCAAAGGTCGACGGTGTCGTTCGCTTCGAACGTAAGGGCCGTGACAAGCGCCAAGTTTCTGTATACCCAGTATCAGAAGCCGCAGCAAGATAACAATAAAAAGGCCCCTGGGGCCTTTTTATTTTGAAAAAATTCTCCAAATCGAGGCGGATAACGTGGAAACTCGACTCCAACAGCTGCAACTAACCTTTAAACAATTAGGCATCGATGCGTTATTAGTGACGGATCCGGTTAATATGGGCTATCTCACTGGTTTTGATGGTGATGGTCTCGTCTTGGTGACGGCTAAAATAACGATTCTCGTCACGGATGACCGGTACGCAACGGCGCTTGCTGCAACGCCACACCCATTTGAGGTGGCCATTACGCGTAGCTATCTTGAGGTGGCAATTCGGTTAGCTCACGAGCACCAAGTGACGACCCTAGGATTCGAGGATCAGCTTGCCTACCGGACTTTCGCTCGGTTAAAGCAGTTGACAAGCATGGTCCTTGTACCAGTCGATGCAGTAATTGAACGGCTGCGAACGATTAAGTCGGTTGAAGAAGTTGCGATACTCACTCGATCGGCTAAGCTAGCGGTCCAAGGGTTTGAAAAACTTTTACCCGTTATCAAACCGGGGGTCAGCGAACGTTGGGTCGCGAACCAACTCGATTGCATCATGAAAACGTTAGGTGCAAGTGGGCCGAGCTTTGAAACGATTGTTGCCAGTGGTTATCGATCGGCATTGCCGCACGGGGCTGCCAGTGATAAGTTGATTCAAGCTGGTGAACTCGTGACCGTTGATTTTGGCTACTTCGTTGATGGCTATACGTCAGATTTGACGCGAACCGTTGCGGTTGGGGATCCTGGTACCCAGTTAAAAGAAGTGTATCAGGTTGTCCAAGACGCGCAACGTGCGATTATTGAAGCTGTTCGAGCAGGCGTAACCGGGCGGCAATTGGATCAAATTGGCCGTCAGATTATTTCTGAGGCCGGATACGGGGCCTATTTTAACCACGGAACTGGCCACGGAATTGGGCTGGCGATCCACGAAGGACCAAACATTAATACGCGCGCAAAAACACCACTGCAGGCCAATCAAATTGTTACCGTTGAACCGGGGATTTACCTACCCGACGTTGGTGGTGTTAGAATCGAAGATGACGTTTTGGTGCAAGCAACGCATAGTGAAGTTTTAACGGCGAGTGACACTGGATTAATTATCCTATAAAATAGGGAATTAATTCAGTCGCTAGCTTGCAATCTAACGCGTATAATTGCTATTATAATAACTGAATGATTTTGAGGAGGAATTTATCGTTATGGCTATTTCTACAGCGGATTTTAAAAACGGTTTAACTATCGAAGTTGACAACGCAATTTGGCGGATTGTTGAATTCCAGCACGTTAAGCCAGGTAAGGGTGGCGCGTTTGTTCGTTCTAAGTTAAAGAACTTGCGGACAGGTGCCGTTCAAGAAAAGACTTTCCGGGCCGGTGCCAAGATGGAACAAGCCCCAATCAACACCCGTAAGATGCAATATTTGTACGCTGACGGCGATTCACGGGTCTTCATGGACATGGACAACTACGAACAAGTTTCCGTTCCTGACGACGCAATTAAGAACGAATTACTCTACTTGCAAGAAAACATGGAAGTTAGTTTAGTTCAATATGGTAGCGAAACCTTAGGCATCGAAGTACCTAACACGGTTGTCTTGACGGTTGTCGCAACTGAACCAGGCATCAAGGGGAGCACTGCTTCTGGTGGTTCAAAGCCCGCAACGATGGATACTGGCCTAGTTGTTCAAGTGCCATTCTTCGTTAACGAAGGTGACAAGTTATCAATCAACACGCAAGACGGTTCTTACATTTCACGTGCCTAAGCATCTGACCTTTTTTTTGAAACGGAGGCTCACTCATTGGCTGAAGATACCAATATTGTTTTAGAGGCAACTGAACCCGCTTTAGGGAATATCGAAGTTGCACCACAAGTTCTTGAAATCATTGCTGGCATTGCTGCTAGTAACGTAGACGGGGTTGCCCGGATGCGGGGTTCGCTGGCGAACAGTGTTAACGAATTATTTGGCCGAAAAGAACGCGGTAAGGGCGTTAAGCTGTCATTCACGGATGAAACGTTGTCCGTTGATGTGTATGCCTATCTCAATTACGGTGTGTCGGTGCCGAAAGTCGCATTGGCTGTTCAAGAGCAGGTCAAGCAACAGTTACTGTTTATGACAGATTTACGACTTAGTGAAGTTAACGTTCATATTGAAGGCGTGATTCCGGAAAAAACGACTCAAGCAGTTGATCCAAATAACCTGTTTGATGACGACGATGAAAGTGAAAATGGTGAAGATAAGTGACAGAAGAGTTAACACGGCACCAGATTCGCGTTCGGGCCTTTCAAACGCTCTTTGCAATGAATGCTAATCCTGAGGCGGATAAACAGGTGATTTACCGGCAGTTATTGACTGATTCCGATGACGAACCAGTCACGGTACCGCCATATCTGGATCAATTAGTTTCGGGAGTGTTGACGAACCAAGCACAGTTGGATGACTTGATCAAAAAGTATCTGACAACTGGGTGGACGTTACCCCGAATCGCGAAAACCGACTTGGTGATTTTACGACTTGCCTTCTACGAATTGGAATATCAAACTGACATTCCAAAGCGGGTGGCAGTCAACGAAGCACTGGAACTATCAAAA
This sequence comes from Secundilactobacillus muriivasis, assembly GCF_054785195.1. Classification (NCBI taxonomy): domain Bacteria; kingdom Bacillati; phylum Bacillota; class Bacilli; order Lactobacillales; family Lactobacillaceae; genus Secundilactobacillus; species Secundilactobacillus muriivasis. The sequence goes on from NZ_BAABMI010000021.1 coordinate 13,251, forward strand.
CAATTTAGTGATGATCGTTCTCGCCGGTTTATCAACGGTGTGTTATCACACGAAATCGAAACGCAAGATTAGGCTTTTGCTTAATCAAGCTCAATAGCGGATCAAAGCGATGTTGGCTTTGGTCCGTTTTTTATATGGTTAGAGTATTGTTTGTGTCCAGCGTAAGTGTTGGGTGCGATTTGGGTGTTGGCTGTTTGGCGTCGCTTCGCTCGCCAAAGTCGCATGAAAGCCAGCGCTCTCAGGCTACAAAATTCGGCGCCACTTGAACTGTCATTTCTAGGGTTCCTGTCACTGTAAGAACTTGTCAACCACGCGCTTTCTGGCCACCACGCCGAATGGTGCTGCGCGAGACTGAGAGCTGCATGCAAGGCAACATCGGTAAAACCGCCAGGACCAGGCGCCTTCACCGATGTTACCTTGCACACTGCTCTCAACCCGTCTCGCTCCGCACACTATCGCTAGACACAAACGACAGCAAAAAACATTTCCAGCATGTCAACCGTAGTTAGCCCGTGACAGAAATGTTAAACTAGTAGTAACGCAATAATTCAGCCCAGCTTGATTCGCAGGTGTTCCAATGGCAGGCTGGTATGTGATAAAATACACGGTAGTTTAATTAAAATGAAGAGTAGTGAAGGTGACGCGCGTGGCAGAGTTGATAGATGGAAAACAATTAGCAAAGCAGATCAATACCAAAACTAAAGCAGAAGTGGCGGCTTTGAAAGAAATCGGCATTACCCCCAAACTTGTGGTAGTCATTGTTGGTGGTGACGCTGCTAGTGAAATTTACGTCCGTAGTAAGCACCGAAAGGCTGAACAAATCGGCATTATTTCTGAAATTAAAGCATTGCCAGAAACGACCACTCAAGCAGAGTTGTTGGCAGTGATTGAGACTTTAAATCAAGATGATCAGGTCCACGGTATCTTAGTTCAATCACCATTGCCATCACAAATTGATGAGTTGGCAATTACCCGGGCCATTGCACCAACTAAGGATGTCGATGGTTTTCATCCTGAAAACGTCGGTAAACTCTATACGAACGCTCAACTTGATTTTCCGGTTTCGTGCACGCCCAAGGGCATTATGACCATGCTTGAAGCTTACCATGTTCCCGTTGCTGGTAAGCACGCGGTGATTGTTGGTCGTTCCAACATTGTGGGCCGACCAATGGCGGCGTTGTTGCTGAATGCGAGTGCAACGGTAACCGTTGTTCACTCTAAGACGGCTGATATGATGGCCTACACCCGGGATGCCGATATTTTGGTCGTTGCCACGGGAATTGCCCACTTGATCCAGGCAGCCGATGTGAAGCCGGGTGCAACTGTGATTGACGTTGGGATGGATCGAGACGAAAACGGTAAACTGACTGGAGACGTTGACTTTGACGGCGTGAAGGAGGTTGCTGGATTGATTACCCCCGTACCAGGTGGGGTTGGTCCAATGACCATTGCCACGTTGATGCAACAGACGGTTGAATTAGCTAAATGGAGTGAGACACGTGGAACCAAGTGAGTATTTAACAGTCAGTGCCCTGACGAGTTATATCAAACGAAAATTTGATGTCGACCCGTATTTGGGCAAGGTTTATCTGACGGGGGAAATTTCCAACTTTCGGTTACGTCGAAATGCCCATCAGTACTTTAGCTTAAAGGATGATCACGCTAAAATTAGCGCCATCATGTTTAAATCGGCGTTTTCGAAGTTAAAGTTCACCCCGGAAGAAGGAATGAAGGTCATGGTAGTTGGTCGCATCTCGCTTTACGAAGCGAGCGGCAACTATCAGATTTACGTTGAACGAATGGAACCAGATGGTGTGGGCCAATTTTATCAAGCCTATGAACAGTTGAAACGAAAACTTTCGGCGGAGGGCCTGTTTAAAGCACCTAAGAAGGCGTTACCGCGGTTCCCTAAACGAATTGCGGTCGTAACCAGTCCGAGTGGCGCGGTGATTCGAGACATCATCACCACGACTCGCCGGCGATATCCGATTGCCCAAATCGTGCTTTTTCCGGCGCTGGTACAAGGCAATGAAGCGGCTGATGATATTGTGCGTCAAATTGAACGCGTCAACCAACTTGGCAACTTTGATACACTGATTATCGGTCGGGGTGGTGGGTCGATTGAAGACCTCTGGCCGTTTAATGAAGAACGAGTAGCCCGAACGATTTTTAATAGTCGAATTCCCATCATTTCATCCGTTGGTCACGAAACTGACACGACCATCGCTGATTTGGTGGCGGATGTTCGAGCAGCAACCCCGACAGCTGCGGCTGAATTAGCCGTTCCGGTGTTGAGTGATGTGTTACTGGCATTGAAGCAAGATCGCGTGCGGTTGTTAAATGCCTTTAAACACCAACTGGCAATGTTGAATGAACAGTTGACCAAATTAAAAACCGCCTACGTTTTTCAGCAGCCGGAACGGTTATATGAAGGTTATAGTCAAAAGGTCGATCAACTTAGTCGCCAACTGCAACAAACGATGGATCACCAGTTAACGTTGACCCAGACGCAAGTGACGGCGCTACGGCAACGGTTGCAGAGTGCCACACCGGCCAATCAGGTTGCCCAATCGCAACAGCTAGTGACCGCCTTAACCGATCGGCTACGACGCGGTAGCCTACAAAACTTCAAACAACAGCAGCAACGGGTTGCCGAATTAGCGCAATCGCTGGATTACTTAAGCCCGTTGAAAATCATGGGTCGTGGTTACAGTTATTTGACCCGTGATGACCAAGTGGTCGCTGATGTGAACGAGTTACAGGTGGGCGAAGCCGTGACGATGCACTTTAAGAACGGGAATGCCACCGCAGAAGTTAAAACAATTGAACCCGATGAAAAGGACTGACTAATATGAGCCAAGAACCAACTTTTGAAGAAAATTTAACGCAACTCGAGCAAATCGTAACGGCACTGGAAAAGGGTAATGTACCGTTGGAAGAAGCGCTATCACAATTTAAGCAGGGTGTCGCTTTGAGCCACGACCTGCAAGTGAAATTAACGGATGCAGAAAAGACGCTGGCGGAAATGATGACTGATGATGATCAAACCGTCCCATTTGAAACCTCAGCGGATGCTCAGGCCACTGATCATGACTAGGGCTAAGCTTAAATTATCGGCCTTTGAAGCGACCTATGTTCCGGTGATCAACCGGTATTTGACGCAAGCGGTCCCCGTTGATAGTGATCAGGCGCTTCTGACGGATGCGATGACGTACTCCGTGAACGCTGGTGGGAAGCGACTGCGGCCGTTATTGACGCTCGCGGTTTTAAAAACGTTACGGGTGCCACTAACTGAGGCGCACATTCGAGCAGCAAGTGCGCTGGAACTACTGCATACTTATTCACTGATTCATGATGACTTACCCGCAATGGATAATGATAACTTGCGTCGCGGCGTGCCAACCAACCACGTTAAATTCGGGGCTGGCATGGCAACCTTAGCTGGTGATGGGTTATTGACGTTGGCGTTTCAATGGCTCACAGATAGTCAACTACCAGTGGCACAACGTTTAAAGTTAGCACAACAATTAGCAATTGCTGCGGGTCCCAGTGGGATGGTTGCTGGTCAGGCGCAAGATATTAGTAGCGAGCACCAGCAATTAGAACTTACCCAACTTGAACAGTTACACCGTCAAAAAACGGGAGCACTTCTACACTATGCCGTTCAAGCGGGGACGATTATGGGTGACGTTACTGGTGAAACGACGCAGTTATTACTTGCGTTTGCGAATCAGTTCGGACTGGCCTTTCAAATTTATGATGACTTATTGGATGTGACCGCAACAACGGCTGAACTTGGTAAGCAAACGCACAAGGATGCCGCTGAAGCAAAGAACACCTATCCGGGATTATTTGGCGTTGCTGGAACGCGCCAACGATTACGAGAAGTTGTGGCATCGGCCGAACAAAACTTAACCGAATTGCAACGTGTAACCGGCTTAGATACCAGTTTATTAGCGTCATTTTGCAGTTATTTTCGCGTGAAAGAATAGGAGAACCAATGGAAAAACAACGTGTTGATGTATTACTTGTCACCCAAGGGTTATTTGATACCCGGGAAAAAGCAAAGCGGGCGGTTATGGCCGGTGAAGTTTTGGGTGATAATGAAGAACGTTTGGATAAACCGGGCGTTAAGATTCCGGTGACAACTGACCTGCATATTAAGGGTAAACCATGACCGTACGTCAGTCGGGGTGGCCTGAAACTTGCTAAGGCGCTAAAGGTGTTCAATATTGATGTGACTGATCGGGTAGTGTTAGATATTGGGTCATCAACCGGTGGCTTTACGGACGTGATGCTCCAAAATGGTGCTCAACGGTCATACGCGTTAGACGTTGGGAGTAACCAACTCGTTTGGCAACTCCGTCAAGATGACCGGGTCGTTGTGATGGAACATACGAACTTTCGGTATAGTCAACCGGAAGACTTCACGCAAGGTCAGCCAACCTTCTCGTCGATTGATGTGTCGTTTATCTCGTTGAGTTTGATCCTGCCACCACTGAAGAAAATTTTAGCGCCGGGTGGTGAAGTGGTTGCTTTGATCAAGCCACAGTTTGAAGCTGGGCGTGAAAACGTTGGTAAGCACGGGATCGTCAAGGATGCTAAGGTTCATGAGGCTGTGATTCAAAAGGTGCTACAGTTGGCTCTTGATAGCGGCTTTAGTGCTGAACACCTTGATTTTTCACCAATTACGGGTGGTGAAGGGAATATCGAATTCTTAGTTCACTTGAAGTCGACGACGACGCCAGCAATTTCGGAGGCAATCAACGTGGCTGAAACAGTGGCAACAGCTCATCAAACTTTAACTGCATAAAACTATCAAAATGTTTTTAAATGCTTTTGAATGTGGCGCATGGGGTGTAGAATGGGACTAAAGTAATTTTCGGGCAAGGAGATGGCCACATGAAAAAACAAGATCGTCAGCGGTTGATTCGCCAACTACTAAATACGCAGGATATTGAGCGTCAAGAAGATTTTGTCAAATTACTGGAAGCCCAAAATATTCATGTGACCCAGGCAACAATCTCACGGGATATCAAGGATATGCAGCTGGTCAAAGTACCAGCTGCTTCGGGCGGTTACCGCTACAACATGCCGATTCAAAAAAAGCTAGATACGAAAAAGAAACTCAAGCGAACGTTGCAAGACGCGTACGTGAGCTTTAAAGTCCAAGAAAAAAATGCGATGCTGAAAGTATTGCCTGGTAATGGGCCGGCAATTTCAGCACTGATCGATCAGATGAAGTACGATTTTGTGTTTGGAACGATTGGTGATGACGAAACGGTCCTAGCAATCTGTAAAACTGAGGCGGGAACGTTGCAGTTACAAGCGGCAATCGAAGAGTTGTTGCAGTAATGTCAAACGAGTTGGGTCGACCAGTCTGGTGAACCGAACTCGTTTTTAGGTTACGGATGAACTGTCGAGCACGCATGCTGCGACGGATACTGGAGGATGAACGCAGTGTTACAAGAATTATCCATTAAAAATTTCGCAATTATTGCGAGTTTAGACGTTGAATTTGAAAATGGGATGACCGTTCTAACGGGGGAAACTGGTGCCGGTAAGTCGATTATTATTGACGCCGTTGGTCTACTTGCGGGGGGACGAGGGTCACAACACTTTGTCCGAACTGGGGCTGATAAGTGTGTGCTACAGGGCGCGTTTGTGTTCCCGGATAACGGGGAGACCTATCAGTTATTAGATGACCTTGGCATCGATCATGAAGATGGTTCGGTGATCATTCAGCGTGAAATTTACCGGAGCGGCCGTAACATTTGTCGCGTCAACGGCATGATGGTGAATACGAGTACCCTCAAGCAGCTCGGTGAAACCATTGTTGATATTCATGGTCAAAATGAACATCAAGAGCTGATGCAACCCGATAAGCATTTACGGTTACTGGACGAGTTTGGTGGCCAAGCGTTGTTGACCCTTAAGACGGCCTACCAAACTACCTACAAAACGTACCAGCGATTACACCGATCGATGGTCGATCGCAACACCCACCAAAAAGAGTGGGCCCAACGATTGGATATGTTGAGATTCCAAGTGAAGGAAATTGAATCCGCTAGTCTACAACCAGATGAAGAGGCCGGGTTAGTCCAGCAGCGTGACCGGTTAGTGAACTATCAAAAAATCAATACCGCGCTGCAGGAAAGCTTTCAAGCGCTCAATGGGAATGAAGAAGTGACCGGGGCGTTGGATCTAAGTGGTCAAGCGATGAACGCGTTATCCGAAATCGTTGACCTTGATCCTGAATTCAAGCAACTTTCAGAAGCACTGCAGACGGCGTACTACGCGTTGCAGGATGCTTCTGGTGAACTTTCTAAGCAAGTTGATTTAGTTGAATGGGACGAAAACAAACTCGATGCGATTGAGCAACGCCTGGATGTCATTCATCAATTGAAGCGCAAGTATGGGGATTCAGAAGCGCAAATTTTAGCTTATTTGAAGAAAATTACTCGCGAACTTGCTGATATGGAAGCGGCCGAAATTGATGAGGGCGACTTAGATAGTGAACTCGCTGAGCAAGAACAGCAACTCCAGACGCAAGGTGCAGCGCTGTCTGAAAAACGACATGAAGTCGCGGCGGCCTTGGAAGTGGCGGTTAAGCGTGAACTGGGTGACCTGTACATGGCTAAGACGGTGTTTCAGGTTCGGTTTAAGGAACCCCACGAAACAACCTACTTTGCGTCCGGCATGGATGACGTTGAATTTTACATTCAACCTAACCCAGGTGAAGAGATTCGCCCGTTAGCCAAAATTGCGTCTGGTGGGGAGCTGTCTCGCCTGATGTTAGCGTTAAAGACAATTTTTTCTAAGTCCCAAGGGGTCACCTCGATTATCTTTGATGAGGTTGATACCGGGGTGTCAGGCCGGGTAGCGCAAGCAATTGCCGAAAAAATCAGTGGCATTGCGCAGAATTCTCAAGTCCTTTGTATTACCCATTTACCACAGGTTGCAGCGATGAGTGACCACCACTACTTTATTGCCAAACAGGTAACGGGTGATCGCACCGAGACCCATATTAAGCGATTGGGAACGGATACGCGTGTTCAAGAGTTGGCTCGAATGTCAGCCGGCACGACGGTAACGGATCTAGCGTTAGACCATGCCAAAGAACTGCTTGAACTGGCTGATCAGGTGAAGGGCAAACGATAAGTTGTAGATACCAAATAGTGCCGTGAATTCTGGAATTTAGAATTCACGGCACTATTATTGGTTAGTAATCGGTTACTTTCAGGTCGGATAACTTTCAGGTTTAACGGTTCATGTCGCTTAGCGTCAGCCTACGAATTAGGCCGAATAATCTAAGCGTGAGACATACTTAATTTGAGACAGGTGGGCAACACTCGTCATGGTTTGGTGTGGAAAAGTGACCAAAATCGTGTCGCGGGGACCTTGGGATAGGTAACCGGTCATGGTCGGCTCGTCATCACCCACTAAGTGAAGGGTGACGTAGTAGTGTCGAGTCATGGCCTGGTTGAGAAAGTAAGTTAATTGAGATGCGGGCATACGAAGGGCTTCTATCGGGTCGAGTTCTAAAAATTGACGGTAACGGTCATTAAGTTGGTTAGAAATCTTTTTAAGTGCGGATACCTCTGTAGACATGAATAATCACCTCGAACGTTTGTTTGCATAATTTATTATACGAACCTATGTTTGATTTTGCAAGAGAAATGTTTTTCTCAGAAATGGACAACGGAAAGAAACCGAGACGATGACTTAGCTGGTCACGGTTAAATTAATTGAATTTAAACTCAATATCGGGTGTTGGTCGAATCAAATGGCACGATCCAATCATTGAGCGCAAGACCGTAAAATAACGGCTTAGACGCTTTGGTTTCGCCGATTTCGGATTTTAAAGACGATTAAACTAGTATAAACAGTAGAATCTACTTGTCAAGTAGTTAGTTTTCGTGCGATAATAGATAGATAATCACGCTGAAAATTAAGGGGATCTCAAGTAATGACAAAAAGAGGAATGTTGATCGTTTTATCTGGGCCATCGGGTGTCGGCAAAGGGACCGTCCGCAAGGCACTCTTTGATGAACCAGATACGGACTTTCAGTACTCGATTTCAATGACCACCCGGCAACCGCGCGACGGCGAACGGGATGGCGTTGACTATTTCTTTGTTTCAAAGGAACAGTTCGAAGAAAACATTAAGAATGGTGAGATGTTGGAGTACGCTAAGTACGTTGATAACTACTACGGTACACCACTGACTTACGTGAACGAGACGCTAGATTCCGGTAAAGATGTCTTTTTAGAGATCGAAGTGAATGGTGCGATGCAGGTTCGGGCAAACTGTCCGGATGCCGTGTTTGTTTTCTTGACACCCCCTGATTTAATGGAATTAAAGCACCGGTTGATTGGCCGTGGCACTGAAGAAATTGACGTGATCAATGCTCGGATCAAAAAGGCGGTTTCGGAAATCAAGATGATGCGCAATTACGATTACGCTGTCGTTAATGATGAAGTTGCGAACGCCGTTGCCAGCATTCGGACGATCATTCGCTCGGAACGTCTCCGTGTGACGCGGGTCATGCCGGATTATGAACAGATTGGAGAAGAGTAAACATGTTATTATACCCATCAGTAGATAAGTTATTGGAACAAGTTGATTCACGGTACTCATTAATTATGTTAGCCAGCAAACGGGCGCACGAATTGGATGCAGGTGCTAAGCCATTATTGGCTAGTTACGAATCACCAAAAACGATTGGTCGGGCGCTAGAAGAAATCGCTGCAGGTAAGGTTCAAATCGACCCTGACGAAGACGATTTAGCTTAGTTTCATTAAGTGAGTCAGCCACCTCAGTTAGTGGCAGATAACTCAATAATCTTGAAAGAATCCGGATATTCAGTTGATTGAATATCTGGATTTTTTTGAGCGATTGAAGTTGTTTGCGACCGATATACGGTGAATTGGCGATTTGAGATCACGTGTGAATTAGCTATTGTGACGGCTGATTTCAGCGGTCTGTCACTGGGGCGATACTGACGCGTTTCGTTTCGCGCTCTGGTGATATCTGGTACAATGAATGCAGAATGTGTGTGAAAAAACGGAGGCGTTAAAACATGGATAATCAAAAGCACGTTGCACTATACGTAACCGGTAGCATTGCCGCTTATAAGGCATTGATGTTAACGCGGTTGCTTGTGAAATCAGGTGCTGAAGTTCGCGTTGTGATGACGCAGGCAGCGCAGGCATTTGTAACGCCGCTTAGTTTTCAAGTGTTATCGAAGCAACCTGTTGCGACGGATGTTTTCGCAGGTGCTAAGACCAAGTCGGTGGATCACATCGAACTAGCAGACTGGACCGATTTAGCAATTGTTGCGCCGGCAAGCGCAGATATCATTGGTAAGATGGCTAACGGGATTGCCGACGATATGGCGAGTTTGACGCTAATGGCCACGACCGCCCCTAAGTTAGTTGTGCCAGCAATGAACGAACATATGCTGACCAATCCGGCGACGACACGGAATTTAGCCACGTTAAAGGCGGATGGGGTCACGATTTTGGAACCGGAAACTGGTTTCTTGGCCGAAGGATATGCCGGCCGTGGTCGAATGCCTGAACCAGAAACCATTTTGGCGGCAGCCAGTGTCATGGCGACGGCCAAGACACCGTTAACGGGTAAGCGCGTCGTCGTGACCGCCGGTGGGACTCGAGAACGCATCGATCCCGTTCGGTTCATTACAAATGATTCGTCTGGTAAGATGGGTTACGCAATCGCCACTGAGCTACAACAACGTGGCGCAATTGTAACGCTGATTTCAGCACCAACTAAATTGACGGTACCAGCAGGGGTGCATTTAGTCCCAGTTGTGAGCACCGAAGATTTGGCATCGGCCGTTGTAACGGCGTTTAAAGATGCTGATATTTTAGTGATGGCGGCTGCAGTTGCCGATTTTAAACCGGCAGTTAGTGTTGATCAAAAAATTAAAAAAACGGCTGATAATGATCAGATGACACTTGAATTGGTGAAAACCACTGATATTTTAAAGACCGTCGCAAAGGTCAAAACCAGCGAACAACTCACCGTTGGGTTTGCAGCCGAGACGCAAAACCTGATTGATAACGCCACGAAAAAGTTGCGTGAAAAACACCTTGATTTGCTGATTGCCAATGATGTTTCTCAACCGGGTGTCGGCTTTAACGGTGATACCAATCAGGTCACGATTTTGCAACCGGACCAAGCGCCGATTAAAACCAAGTTGGCGTCGAAGCGGTTAATTGCCCAACAAGTGGTCGATCAGATCAGTCAGCGCGTTCAAAAAGAGGGGTAGCATGACGCAATACGCAGAAGTCATCGTGGATGTGCCGACGATGCAGACCAATACACCGTATACGTATGTGATTCCGGCAGAATTTCAAGAAATGCTTCAACCCGGCATGCGTGTGGTGGTACCGTTTGGCAACGGTGGTCGGAAGGTACAGGGCGTGGTCTGGCAGTTGATCGATCAGGTTGAGGACGCAACAGTCACGTTAAAGGCAATCGATACGGTCATGGATCCGGCACCAGTGTTAGATGCCGAACTGATGCAGTTAGCTGACTGGCTGGCTAAAACCACCTATGCGTTTACGATCACTTGTCTTCAGACAATGTTACCCAATGCACTGAAGGCCAATTATGAAAAATGGGTCACACCAACAGCTAGTTTACCTGAAGAGACCCGGCAGGCATTGTTTGGCCAACAAGACCGACTTTTATGGGATGATGATGTTGCACCGGCAGTAGTGAAGCAGTTGATGCGGTTAGCAAAACAGCAACAGGTGACGGTGAGTTACGCAGTTCAAAACAAGGGCCACGTTAAAACGGTCACGATGGTGAAACCGGCTTTGGCTTCAGATGAGTTACAGTCAGCTCGAGCTGGTCTGCGAAAGGGTGCGTTAAAGCAAGAACAATTGCTGACGTACTTGATCGACCATTCGAAGCCAGTTCAACAAACGGTGCTGGAGAAGCAACTAGGACTGAGTGCTTCGACCATCAAGACCGGCGAGGCAAACGGTTGGCTGAGTCGCTCACAAGCAGAAGTTTACCGTGATCCATTTCAATCAGCTGTGACGACGACCAAGGCACTTCAACTTAACCCGGATCAACAAACCGCGGTCAATGCGATCAACCAAGCAACGGATGATCAGCAGAGCACCCCGTTTTTGCTGCAAGGGGTCACAGGTAGCGGTAAGACTGAGGTATACTTACAGACGATTGCCAACACCTTGGCACAAGGAAAACAAGCGTTGATGCTGGTTCCTGAAATTTCATTGACGCCCCAAATTGTGGGTCGAGTTCGTGGCCGGTTTGGCCGACAGGTCGCCGTTTTACACAGTGGTCTGTCAGCCGGAGAACGATTTGATGAATGGCGGCGAATCTCCCGTGGGGAAGCCCGGGTCGTAGTTGGCGCCCGGTCGGCGGTATTTGCACCTATCACGAACCTTGGTGTGATTATCGTAGATGAAGAGCACGAGGCCAGCTACAAGCAAGAGGATAATCCGCGCTACCATGCGCGCGATGTTGCGCTGTGGCGGGGACGGTATCACCACTGTCCAGTGGTTCTAGGAAGTGCGACGCCATCACTTGAAAGTCGGGCTCGAGCACAAAAGCAACGCTATCAACGATTATTGTTACCAACCCGGGCCAACCAACAGGCGCTGCCTGAAGTGAGCGTGGTTGATATGACTGAAGAGTTGAAACATCACAAAGAAAGTAACTTTTCAACGGTCTTAATGACGGCGTTGAAGGATCGACTTGCACGGGGCGAACAGTCACTGCTGATGTTGAATCGGCGGGGCTTTTCATCCTTTGTGATGTGTCGAGACTGTGGGTTTGTGTTGACGTGTCCTAATTGCGATATTTCGTTGACGCTGCACATGGATACCAAAACGATGAAGTGTCACTACTGTGGTCATGAAGAACCAATTCCACACCGGTGCCCGAACTGTAAAAGTCGCCATATTCGTTACTACGGGACGGGAACGCAAAAAGTAGAGGCCGAATTACATGAGCTGTTGCCAGAAGCCCGCATTATTCGAATGGACGTGGATACAACTCGGCGAAAAGGGGCGCACGAGCGCCTGTTAAAGCAGTTTGGTGCCCATCAGGCTGATATCTTATTAGGGACGCAGATGATTGCTAAGGGACTCGATTTCCCGGATGTGACCCTTGTTGGGGTACTTAACGCCGATACGGCACTCGGGTTACCTGATTTTCGGGCGAGTGAACGGACCTTTCAGTTGCTGACACAGGTCAGTGGTCGTGCGGGCCGTGCGAAGAAGGCGGGTGAAGTGGTGATTCAGACCTATAATCCGGACCACTACGCCATCCAACTCGCTAAGCGTCAGGATTACGAACAATTCTTCGTGCGTGAAATGCACTTGCGTCACCGTGGCAATTACCCGCCGTACTACTTCGCCGTTAAGCTGACGGTGAGTGATGAAACCGAGTCCGTCGCCGCAACGGCGATTCATCAAATCGTCCAGCAACTCCAAACCACGCTGAGTCCAAATGCAATCATGCTGGGTCCCACGCCAGGGGCAATTGCTCGAATCAATAAACGGTACTACTATCAATTAGTCATTAAGTATAAGCAAGAACCGCAGTTGCAGACCGCGCTGTTTAAGCTGCTGTCACAAGCGCAACGTAAGAGTCGTTCTGGCCTGCAAATTGCAATCGATAATAACCCCATGAGCTTTATGTAGTCTCTTGGGTGATCAATGAAGGAGTGTTAAGTTTGACGTCAATTGTGTTTATGGGAACGCCGGAATTTTCGGCGCCAATTTTAGAGAGTTTGATTCAAACCGGTTACGATGTGAAGGCAGTGGTGACGCAGCCGGATCGGCCAGTTGGTCGGAAGCACGTGTTAACGGCCTCACCCGTTAAAAAAGTGGCTGTGGCACACGATATTCGTGTACTACAACCCGAAAAGATCAGTGGTAGCGATGAAATGGCAGAAGTGATTGCACTGGCCCCTGATCTCATTGTAACGGCCGCCTTTGGTCAATTTTTGCCAACGAAGCTATTAGAATCAGTCAAATTAGCAGCGGTCAACGTGCATGCCTCACTGTTACCAAAATACCGGGGTGGCGCACCAGTTCACTATGCAGTGATGAACAACGATGCTGAAACTAGCGTCTCGATTATTTACATGGTCAAGAAGATGGATGCCGGTGACGTAATCAGTCAACGTGCCATTCCAATCGAAAAAACGGATGATGTTGGCACGATGTTTGATAAGCTCAGCATCTTAGGTCGAGATTTACTGTTAGAAACGCTGCCTAAGTTGATTGCTGGCGATGTGCACCCAGTGCCACAAGATCCGGAACGGGTTAGTTTTTCACCAACGATCAAACCCGAAGAAGAGCAAGTTGATTTTACGTTGCCAGCAGCGTTGATCGATGCCAAGATTCGTGGGCTACGGCCGTTCCCATCGTCCTTTATCATTTTAGCTGGCGTTCGAACTAAACTCTGGGACGTCACGATTTTAGATGAAACGACAGAATTGACCGCTGGACAAGTTGTTCGTCGGGGTAAGCATGAATTGGCATTGGCGACCGGTAATCACGGCGTTATTGCCATCAACAAACTCCAGCCAGCGGGAAAACCCAAGCAAAGTATTACTGATTTTTTGAATGGAACGGAAGACGCCCTTGAAGTCGGCGAACAGGTGGTCACACTATGACAACAACGAAACAGGATCAAAACCCGCGGTCATTAGCCGTCACGGCACTAATGAAGGTTCAAAACGGGGCTTATTCAAACTTACAATTGAACCAATTAATCGATGATAATGACCTTTCACCACGAGATACGGGGTTGTTGACAACGATCGTCTACGGCGTGATTCAGCACCGATTGACGTTAACTTACCAATTAAAGCCGTTTATCAAGAAGCCACAAAAGGTGACGGATTGGGTCATGGTACTGTTAGAAACTGCCCTTTACCAGTGGCAGTATCTGGAACGGGTGCCTAAGCGCGCCGTGTTCGATGAAACGATTCAAATTGCCAAGAAGCGCGGTCACGAAGGCATTCGTCGATTTGTGACGGGGGTACTTCACCAAATTGACCGGGTCGGCATTCCTGATCCAGCGACAATTGATGACCCGCTCACTCGATTAAGTGTGACTTATTCGGTACCAACTTGGCTAATTGAAACGTTGACTGACCAATTAGGCCAGGCCAAAACGGTATCCATTTTAAGTCACATTAATCAGCCGGCTAACCAATCCGTTCGGGTGAACTTGGAACGGGGAACCGTGGATGCTGCGGTTGAACAACTGACGGCGGAAGGTTATGACGTGACGCGCAGTCAAGTGGCGAAAGCCGGTCTTGTGTTGAGTGGCCGACCAGCTAATCAGTCTGCCTTGTTTAAAGATGGGGCAATGACGATCCAAGACGAAAGTGCCATGTTGCCAGCAGAAAGTATGGCTTTGACGCCAAGCATGCGCGTTTTAGACGCTTGTGCTGCTCCAGGTGGTAAAACGGTCCAATTAGCTGAAAAGTTAACGGTGGCTGACGGCGGTGAAGTCGTGGCCCTCGACATTCACGAAAATAAAGTGAAATTGATCAAGCATAACGCAAAACGGATGGGTGTTAACGATCGGGTGACTGCGGTTGCCTTGGACGCTCGAAAAATCGATGATCAATATCCAGACGATGCCTTTGACCAAATTTTGGTTGATGCACCATGTTCTGGGATTGGTCTCGTTCGCCGGAAACCAGAGATCCGTTACGAAAAACAACTGAGTGATTCTCAGAATTTAGCGAAAGTTCAGCTATCAATTTTAAATGCAGTTGCCACGAAGGTCGCAATTGACGGTATAATAACTTATAGTACTTGTACGATTTTGAATCAGGAAAACCGGGACGTCGTGGCAGCCTTTTTAGCTGCTCACCCCGAATTTGAGTCTCAACGGGTGGCAACGGCTAACGATTTGAAACCTGATCGAACGACTGACTACTTGGAAATTTACCCGGATGACTATGATTCTGATGGGTTCTTCATTAGCCAATTTAAACGAGTACGTTAAGTGAGGTTATAACAACATGCAAATTGCTTATCGAACAGCAATCGGGGAACGACGAACGGATAACGAGGATAATGTCGGCACTTTTACCAATCAGGCTGGCGTTAATTTAGCCATTATTGCCGATGGGATTGGTGGCAATCAGGGCGGTGACGTTGCGTCTGAGATGGCCGTTTCCCACATTGGCCATGCGTTTGAAGCTACTACGTTAACCGATTACGAGACGGCATCGGACTGGCTGCAAGAACAAATTGAAACTGAAAACCAAACGATTCGTGAGCGTTCACAGCAATTTGAGGATTTGATGGGAATGGGCACTACAGTTGTGCTGACGATGATTTTTCAATCGGCGTATTTGATTGGTAACATTGGCGACAGTCGGGCTTACCTATTGCGTGATCATCAGTTTACTCAGGTAACGGAAGATCATTCACTGGTTAACGAACTGGTGAAACGCGGTGAATTATCAAAGCAAGCGGCTAAAGTCCACCCTCAAAAAAACGTGATCACCCGGTCATTAGGAATCGATAAGCAAGTGACCATCGATTTGCGTTACTTAAAGTTAGCTGCCAATGATCAGATTCTTTTGTGTTCGGATGGCCTAACTAACATGGTGAGTGATGACCAAATTCAGGCCGTTTTAGAAACAGAGCAGTCATTGTTGGCCAAGTGTGATCAGTTGATTGCCCTTGCTAACGAGGCTGGTGGTTTGGATAATATTACGGTTGTGATCATCGACAACGGATCGGAGGGTGCTGACTGATGCGACCAGGATATATGTTAGGCGGTCGGTACCGAATCACCCGGTCGCTTGGTGAAGGTGGGATGGCCAACGTTTATTTGGCCCATGATTTGATTTTGGACCGAGATGTATCGGTCAAGTTACTGCGATTAGATTTACGAGATGATCCGCAGACGGTCAAACGCTTTCAGCGTGAAGGTCTGGCGGCAACGGAGCTCGTTCATCCTAACGTGGTCAGTGTGTATGACGTTGGTGAAGAAAACGGCATGCAGTATCTGGTTATGGAATACGTTAAAGGGATGGATCTGAAAGCCTACATTCAAAAACATTTTCCGATTCCCTACCAAGAAGTCATCAACATCATGGAACAAGTGCTCTCGGCGGTGTCGGTGGCTCATGAGCACAATATTATTCACCGGGATCTAAAACCCCAAAACATCTTAATTGATGAAAATGGGGTGGCAAAAATCACCGACTTCGGGATTGCGGTGGCACTATCTGAAAATTCACTGACGCAAACCAATACTGTGCTCGGTTCCGTCCACTACCTATCGCCTGAACAGGCTCGGGGTGGCATGGCGACTAAGAAGTCGGATATCTACTCATTGGGGATTATTTTGTATGAACTGTTGACGGGCACGGTGCCGTTTAAGGGTGAAACCGCGGTATCGATTGCCATCAAACATTTCCAATCAGAGATTCCTTCGGTGAGAGAGTTTGATCCCCGCATCCCGCAAGCGTTGGAAAACGTGGTGTTACAGGCGACGTCTAAACGACCGGCTGACCGGTATGAAAGTGTTGCGGCGATGGCGGATGACCTAGAGACGTCGCTATCACCGCGGCGAGCCAGTGAAGGTCGGTTTGTGCCCGATGACGGTGCAGATAATGGCGAGACAAAGGTGCTGGATAAGTCAGCACTTCAAGCAACGTTGGCACCCGATAGTCCGGATAAAGCGGCAAAAGCGACTAAGAAAAAGAAGCCGATGCGCCGGCGGAAAAAGTGGCTGATTGGCGGCTTGATCGCATTGCTGGTGATGATTGCCGTGCTGGTCCTCGCGTTTTGGCTTGGGCGACCACGGTATGCGGATATTCCCAACGTTCAAGGGTTAACGGTCAGCCAAGCAACTAAGAAATTAGCTGATCAAAACTTAGAAGTGGGGACGATCAAACGTCAGGCCAGCAACCGAGTTGCTAAAAATCGGGTGATTAAAACCGATCCAACGCGGGCCCATGCCGTACAGCAAAAGAGCAAGGTGAAGTTGATCATCAGTTCAGGGCCAAAATTGGTTCGAGTTGGTAATTATATCGGCCAGTCTTACACGCGCGCGGCGGCACTATTGAAGGCGCGTGGGGTAACGGTTAAAAAACAAAACCAAACGTCAAGTGATGTGGCGATCGGCATGGTTATGCAGCAAAGTATCCAAGCTGGTCAGTACATTAACCCCAAGAAGACGACGGTGACCTTTACGGTTTCTGCCGGTCAACGTCAACTGACCTTAGCTAACTTGATTGGTAAAACCAAGTCCGAGGTTCAAAATTACGTTAGTCGAGAATCACTGAACGTGTCGTTTAACTATAAATACGCTTCTGAGAAAAAGGACGTCACGATTGCCCAATCACCAGCAGCTGGTAGCATGCTGAGCGAAGGGACAACCATCGTTGTGACCCTGTCTCGGGGGAAGAAGCCGGTGGCCGATTCAACGCCTAAGGTGAATGATTTTGACGTCACGGTGGATATTCCGTTTGAACAGGCGGCATCGTCTTCTGATAGCACCACTAGTGATGATGCGACGAGCAGCAGTGAATCAACAACGGAATCAAACGTCATTCAGATTTATCTGCGCGATCAAGATCACGATTACAGCACCGTTTATAAGCAACTGACAATTGCTAAAGATACGCAGGTGACCCTGTCATTTGCGGTTGAATCGGGTAAGAGTGGTGGCTATAAGATTATGCGAGATGGTAAGGTGATTTTGGCGGATAATCATGTGACTAAGAATTCGCATTGAGTTGTGAGTGGCTGAAAGTGGTTAAGTTCCAAAATATCAAAATAACTCGTGGGTTCCTGGTTTTGGAATCTGCGGGTTATTTTTTTTGAGTGTTGGAATTAATGTTTTCTAGCTGATGATTAGACCTGGTAACAGGGTTGAGGTTAATAACGCTAAGTTAAGGGGCCAGATTGATGCTGATCAATCTGGCTTTTTTTCTTATCCAACTGAGGTGTTGGCCTTAAATTTGGAGATGAGTATTTGTCATCATTTCGCTGGCTAAAGCTGCGGTGAATTCGGCGCTAGTTTGAATCGTATTTTTAGAAATACTGAAGTCGTTGTAACGCAGCCATCACGTGTTTTTCGACTACCGTGCCGAATGGTGCTACGCGAGGCAGAAAGCTATGTGTAACGGGGACTAAGCCAAACTACCAAACCCCGGTAGTTTACCTTAGTCCCCGTTACACGCCGCTTTCTAACCGCCTCGCTCCGCACACTCTTAATTGTTTTTTGTCTAGACATCTTTTATAATGAAAAAGAATTGGTTTTGATACTTTAAACAACTTTGAAAGGTGGCGTTGATGTGGCGGAAGGCCAAATTCGACAATCATTAAGCGGATTTTACGACGTAATGACAGATGAGGGGCAGTTAGTTCGAACCCGGGCACGAGGCAATTTTCGGAGCCGAAAGATTACCCCATTGGTGGGGGATCGGGTGGTGATCGATGCCCCCAATGATCACGAAGGGTATATTTTGGAAGTCAAGCCTCGGCACAATAGCCTGGTTCGACCACCGGTTGCTAACGTTGATCAGGCGATTGTTGCTACTGCGGTTCGGGAACCGGTTTTTTCAACCAATTTATTGGATCGTCAGTTATTGGCACTTGAAATTGCCGACATTGAACCGGTGATCTACCTCACCAAAACGGATTTATTGACGGCGACTGAACAAACTGAGTTTGATCAGTTAGCGGCAGATTACCGCAAAATTGGGTATGAGGTCGTGTATACGCCGGTGCCGTTTTCGGATGAGGCAATTGCGACGGTCAAGCAATTGTTGGCTAATAAGGTGAGCGTCATCATGGGGCAAACTGGGGCGGGTAAATCGACCCTGCTGAACCACGTTGCGCCCGACCTTGAACTTGCGACGGGTGAGATCTCACAGGCGCTGAACCGTGGGAAGCATACGACTCGGCGGGTACAGTTGTTACCCGTTGCCGATGGCTTGATTGCTGACACCCCTGGCTTTTCATCGTATGATGCGTTTGACTTGACCGAAAAGGAACTCGGCCAGTATTTCCGAGAGTTTCGGCGGGCTGCCGTTGATTGTCGTTTTCGGGGTTGCGTTCACGTGAATGAACCCGGCTGTGCCGTCAAAGCACAGGTCGAGGACGGGACTATTCTTCAGAGTCGGTACGATAACTATTTGTTGTTATACCAAGCGTTAAAGAATCAAAAACCAAACTATAAGAAATGAGGGACTTTTTCATGAAAATTGCACCATCGATTTTGAGTGCTGATTACGTTAATCTTCAAAAGGATATCGAAGTAGTTGATAAGGCTGGGGCCGAATACCTGCATATTGATGTGATGGACGGATCATTTGTACCCGCACTGTCATACGGTCCTGGTTGGGTCAAAGCAATTCGCCCAATTACCAACATGGTGTTAGATGTTCACTTAATGGTGCAAAATCCCGAACGGTACGTTGAATTATTTGCTGAAAGTGGCGCTGATATTATCGGGGTGCACGTTGAAGCAACCCCACATATTCACCGGGCCTTACAACAAATCAAGAACGCTGGTGCCAAGGCTGAAGTTGTGATCAACCCTGGGACCCCAGTTGAAATGATCAAGCCAGTTCTTTACATGGTTGACCAAGTCCTTGTAATGACCGTTAACCCAGGCTTTGGTGGCCAAAAGTTCCTGCCAGAAACGTTGAAGAAGATTCAACAATTAGATCAATTAAAGCAAACTGAAGGCTACGATTTTGATATCGAAGTTGATGGCGGTGTTAAGGACAACACCATCAAGGCCTGCAAGGATGCTGGGGCGACCGTTGCTGTTGCCGGCTCATACATTTTTGATGCTGCTGATCCTGCTGGTCAAGTAGCCACTTTGAAGGAAGCGACGAAGTAACATGACACACTTAAACTTGCTGGTCGGTGGTCCAACCAGCGAATGGCCAGATCAATTAGCCGCTGGCAAGGTAAGTGGCGATTGGATCGGGGTGGATCGCGGTACGTTACGATTGCTCAAAATGGGAATTACGCCGTTGGTTGCCATCGGTGATTTTGATTCATTATCAGCTGACGAGCTCTCATTAGTGAAGCAATCCGTAACGGATATTCGTCAGGCGATTCCCGAAAAAGATGAGACGGATACCGAGTTAGCTATTACGGTGGCGCTCAAGGAGTATCAGTCTGATCGATTAGATATCTATGGTGCGACTGGCGGCCGGCTTGATCACTTTTTAGCGAATTTATGGTTAGTGCTAAAACCACGCTATCGTGAATTTGCGCCAAAGATTCGCTTCATCGATCGCGGCAACACGATCACCTTTTACCTCCCTGGGGAATATGAGCTCCAAAAAGAAGCCGATAAAAAGTATCTGGCTTTTGTTCCCTTGGAAAAGGTCGATCATTTGAAACTACTGGATGAAAAATACCGGTTAGCGGACGAAAATGTGCCGTATCCGATTTCGTATGCTAGTAACGAGTTTGTGGGCGAAACGGGTCACTTCTCATTTACGTCAGGGTTGTTAGCGGTGATTCAAAGCCGAGACACCCATTAAACAAACGTCAAGACAACAAAAAATGGCGATCAGCGCAAGTGCGCTGGTCGCCATTTTTTGGTTGAAAGAACTGAATTGTTTGACGCATCACGTCTGAGAGGGTGAGTGACCTCACGACCATGACCACGTCGTTGAAACAAAAAAAGCTTGGCGCAGCGCCAAACTTTTTTAATTAAACGCGGGTTACTTTACCTGACTTTAAAGTCCGAGCAGAAAGCCAAACCTTCTTAGGCTTGCCATTCACTAAGATCGTAACTTTTTGCAAGTTTGGCTTCCATGAACGCCGTGATGAGTTCAAGGCGTGGGAGCGCTTGTTACCGAAACGAGTACGCTTGCCGTTGATGAAATCTTTTGCCATGGTAACTACCTCCTTTAAGACTTATCTATAAAACGTTGTTTTTAGCTCACTAAAACAATTTATCATAGACAAATTCGGATTGCAATAGTTTTCTGGCAAGTAAAATTACTTTACAGTGAAATTTGCCGCTTTTTTTTGAAAAAAGTGTCAAATATGTGATTTTGTATCAAAATATTAACGGTCATTAACCGATTGAATGAAAGATAAAGGAAGATTCAATGAAGCGAAATGATGCCTAAAAAAATGACGTGAATTAAAGCGAACGCTTGGCTTTTCACCGGCGTTCAGGCAGTGTATAATGAAACTATGTGACGATAGCGAGTCTGTTACTGATAGCTGTCAGTTAATCTGAAAATTTGTTTTTTAGCAGGCTTGTGTTAATATAAATTATCGTTAAGACTAGGATGCAAGGAGGCTGTTCTTGATGGCCGTAAAAATTAAAACGCAACATGGCTTGATTGATATTGATAATGATGTCATCGCAACGGTTGTTGGTGGGGCTGCTACCGACAGTTATGGTGTTGTGGGTATGGCAAGCAAAAATCAGATTCGCGATAATGTGAACGATATTTTGAAGCGCGAAAACTACGCAAAGGGTGTTGTCGTGCGCCAAGAAGATAACGGGGTCGCCGTTGACGTGAACATCATCGTCAGCTATGGGACCAAGATTTCTGAAGTTTCACGAACAGTCCAATCAAAAGTAAAGTATAATCTAGAAACAATGCTCGGCATTACCGCTAACGCTGTGAACGTGACGGTACAGGGCGTACAAGTGCTCAGCGAGTAAGAATCGGAGGAATAAGTTGTTGCAAACTAAGAAAGTTACGGATCGTGAATTCAGAAAGATGATTGAAGCGGCTTCGGCCTTTTTGGATCAAAACGCTGAATTTATCAATTCACTGAATGTGTTCCCCGTGCCGGATGGCGATACTGGGACAAACATGAGTCTATCTCTGGATAGCGGGTTAAAGTACGTGAATGAAACGGCATCAACTTCAGTTGGTGACATTTCGCAAGCGTTAGCTAAAGGATTACTAATGGGGGCTCGGGGTAACTCTGGCGTTATTCTGTCTCAAATCTTCCGTGGTTTTTCTAAGGACGTTGCGGATAAGACCGAGCTAAGTGCCGTTGATCTGGCCGATGCATTTGCCGCAGGGGCGCAAACGGCCTACAAAGCAGTGATGAAGCCAACTGAAGGTACGGTGTTGACGGTGGTTCGAGAAGCCGCAAAGGCCGCCCGGAAAACCGCTGCTCGCAGTGATGATATTGTGGCAGTGATGGATGCAACTTACGAGGCCGCTGAAGCCGCTTTGAAGACGACCCCAGATTTACTACCCGTCTTGAAGCAGGTTGGGGTTGTTGACTCCGGTGGCCAAGGGCTGACGTTTGTGCTTCAGGCATTTGACGATGTCTTAAATGGTCGTGAGATTACGGTTTCGGCAACACACCAACCAAACTCATCTGAAATGGATGAGATGATTGACGCTGAACATCACCGGAGCGTACAAGGTAAGCTTGATCCAGATTCAATCGTGTACGGTTACTGTACCGAAATTATGGTTCGTCTGGGTAAGGGCAAGCAAGTTGAACATGAGTTTGACTACGATACCTTCTACCAACGTTTGGCCGAACTTGGGGATTCACTACTCGTTGTTAATGATGACGAAATCGTGAAGGTTCACGTGCATACGGAACATCCCGGAACGGTTATCGCTTGGGGGCAATCATTTGGGGATCTTGCGAAGGTGAAGGTCGATAACATGCGCCTTCAACAAGAAACCATTATCGAACAAGATGAAGCCAACGAACAGGCTGCTGAACCAGCCGCTCCAGTTGAAGCCCCTGAGACCGCAATCATTACGATTGCTGCTGGTGATGGGATTAAATCATTGTTTGAAAGCCTTGGCGCAACGACGGTCATTAGTGGTGGTCAAACCATGAACCCAAGTACGCAAGATATCGTGGATGCCATTCAGGCCAGTCACGCCAAGCAAGCAATCGTGATTCCAAACAACAGCAATATCTTTTTAGCGGCTGAACAAGCCGTTGACGTGGTCGATATTCCAACGGTTATCGTGCATAGTCGCTCGATCTCGCAAGGGATGACCGCGATGCTGGGTTACGAACCAGATCACAGCTTAACGGATAATCAAGCGGACATGGAAGCCAACTTATCAACGGTTAAGAGTGGCGAAGTGACTCACGCCGTTCGTGACACTCACGTTGATGGCTTTGAAATCAAAGAAGGCAACTACATGGGCATCATTGACGGTAAGATTCAAGTGGTTACGGAGAACCTTGAAGAAACCACCGTTCAAATGGTGAACAAGATGCTGGATGACGACAGCGAAATTGTTACTGTGATTTACGGCAGTGACACAACTGCGGCGGTTGCCGATAAAGTGCAGGCTGCCATTGGTGAGCTGGACGATGAACTTGAAATTGAAGTTCACGAAGGTGACCAACCAGTCTATCCATTCATCGTGTCTGTGGAATAAATTAAACCCTGAAATAAACGCCCGGATTACCAGTAATGGTATCTAGCGCATAAGTGGAAAGTCCGGATGACGTTGATCGACTCATCCGGATTTTCCACTTATGTGGCTACACCGAGTTAATTTAAACGGTAAAGATGTGAGGAGGTGCGTTGTGATGCCGTTAACAGATTCAGTGAGTACGTTACCGGGCGTTGGCCCGAAACGAGTTGAAGCACTGGCGTCACTTGGCATTACGGACATTGAGTCCCTGTTAACCTACTTCCCGTTTCGCTACGAAGATCTGCGGGCCAAAGCGTTGACTGAGATTGCAGATCAAGAACAAGTCACCCTGAAGGGAATCGTGGCGGCACCGCCAACACTTAGCCGATTTGGTCGCAAGAAGAGTAGGTTAAACTTTCGATTACTGATCGATCAAGACGTGGTCCCCGTGACTTTCTTTAATCAACCTTGGTTGAAAAACCAAATTGAGGTTGAAGCGCCTATCATGGTGTACGGTCGCTTCGATGCGGCTAAGAAACAGTTGAATGGGATGAAGATTTTATCGAGCGGTCGTGATGACCCGATGGCTTCGGTTTATCCGGCCAACGCTGGTATTCGTCAAAAGACGATTCAACAGTTGGTGGTTGCTGCTTGGGAACAGTACCATGATGACATTGTCAACGTTGTACCAGCATCGATTCAGCAACATTATCGACTGTTAGACCGCGCGAAAATGGTTCATGACATGCATTTTCCCAAAACAACACCGGATGCACAGGCGGCTCGTCGTAGCGCAAAGTTTGAAGAGTTCTTCTTATTCCAAATGCAACTGCAGTTACTGAAACGACATGACCAAACTCAGGTCGGGCAAGCGTTGCCTTACGACAATGCCGCGCTGCAAGCACTGATTGCCAGTTTACCTTACGAGTTAACGAACGCTCAAAAACGGGTCGTTAATGAAATCTGTGCGGATTTAAAGCGACCGATCCACATGAACCGCCTCCTTCAAGGAGACGTTGGGAGTGGGAAAACGGTTGTGTCAGCTATTGTGATGTACGCCGCGATCACTGCTGGCTATCAGGCAGCCTTGATGGCACCAACTGAAATTTTAGCTGAACAGCACGCCAATAAACTCCAACAGTTGTTTGCCGATTTCCCAGTCAACATTGTGTTGTTGACTGGGGCAACGAAACCAGCCGCCCGTAAAGAGATTTTACCGCGGCTGGCTTCGGGTGAAGTGAACCTGATCGTTGGGACCCACGCGCTGTTTCAAGAGGGTGTTGACTATCACCGGCTAGGGTTAGTCGTGGTCGATGAGCAACACCGCTTTGGGGTCGCGCAACGACAAGCGTTACGTCAAAAGGGCGCTAATCCCGATGTACTGGCGATGACCGCAACGCCGATTCCGCGGACCTTGGCAATCACCAGCTATGGTGAGATGGACATTTCGGTCATTGATGAACTGCCAGCTGGGCGAAAACCGATTACGACCCGGTGGATCAAAAATGCGCAGATCGATGCCGCAATCCAATTTGTGATGCGGGAGTTAGCAGCGGGACATCAAGCGTACGTAGTGACACCGCTGATTGAAGAGTCTGAAGCGGTGGATATGAAGAATGCGCAAGCCATTTATGAGCGCTTCTCGCAGTATTTTGCCCCGCAGTACCAAGTTGGGTTGCTCCATGGCCGGATGAAGAACGACGAAAAAGACGCCATTATGAGTGACTTTAAAGCTAAAAAGTTTCAGGTTATGGTGGCAACCACGGTGATCGAAGTCGGGGTGGACGTGAAGGACGCCACGGTGATGCTGATTTATGATGCCGATCACTTTGGGTTGGCGCAGTTGCACCAGTTACGTGGTCGGGTTGGCCGGTCAGATCAGCAGTCCTACTGTATCTTGGTAGCGGATCCGAAAAACAAAACCGGTGTCGCGCGGATGAAAGTCATGACCGAAACCAACGATGGCTTCGTGATTTCGCAAAAGGACCTTGAGTTACGGGGGTCTGGTGACGTGTTAGGTAAGAAGCAATCCGGCATGCCTGATTTTAAAGTGGGCGATCCGGTGGCGGATATCACCATGCTGAGCGTGGCTCAACAAGAAGCCAAGCGCATCACGGATGCCGCCGACTGGTCGATTCAACCAGAAAACTTAGGGTTAGCCAATTACATGGAACACCAAGAAGCAAGCACGTATATGTATGATTAATTGAAATGTAGCACCTCAGAAGGGATGAACATATTGAAAATTGCAGTTGACGCAATGGGCGGCGATTACGCCCCAAAGGAAATTGTTGCCGGAGTTGAAGAGGCTCGCGACCGGTACCCAGAAATTGAGTTTGACCTTTACGGCCAAATTGATAAGGTCAAACCATTCTTAACAACGTCAGATCGAATCAACCTCGTCCAAGCGGATGAAGTGATTGCGATGGAAGACGAACCCGTTAAAGCGATTCGCCGTAAAAAGCAGTCTAGCATTGTATTAGCTGCCCAAGCGGTTCGGGACGGCGAAGCGGATGCCTTCTTCTCTGCTGGGAACACTGGTGCGATCCTTGCTGCCGGTTTGTTGATCATTGGCCGAATCAAGGGGATCGACCGGCCCGGCTTAACGACCACGTTGCCAGTGTTGAATAACCCTGATCAAGACCAGTTCTTGATGTTAGACGTGGGTGCTAACGCTGATACAAAACCATTTAACTTGTATCAATACGCCATTTTAGGCAAATACTACGCGCAAACGGTGATGGGCGTTGAGAATCCCCGCATTGGGTTACTGAATAACGGGACCGAAGCGGATAAGGGCGACTTGGTTCACAAGGCCACTCATGAAGCTTTAGCCAATGCCAAAGACCTTAACTTCATCGGCAACGTTGAATCACGTGAACTGTTGAATGGTGCCGCTGATGTCGTTGTCAGCGATGGTTTCTCTGGTAATGCCGTTTTGAAAAACACGGAAGGCACCGCATTATCCATGTTGAAGCTGATCAAGCAATCGATCATGGATGGCGGGCTTGGTGGCAAACTGGGCGCTGCGTTGTTGAAGCCAACCTTTAAGGCCATTCAAGCAAAGATGGATTACTCGCAGTACGGTGGCGCCGTTTTACTCGGTGTTAAGGCGCCAGTAATCAAGACTCACGGCTCAACGAAGGCCGAAACGGTTGCCAACACGATCGGCCAAATCAAGTCAATGCTTGAAAATCACATTGTCGATGACGTGGTCACTTACTTTGGCGAGCACAGTGATGAGATGATTGCTGCTAAGGAAGCACTGAAGTAATCACGTGTCCGTACCAGCAATGGTTTGCGGACGGCGGTTTTTGTGATAAACTAACTAACGATTAACAACGTCAAGAATGAGTGAGGGATAATAATGGCACAGTCAAAAGAAGAAGTCTTTAACCAAATTGCAGATATTATTGCGGACCGGTTCCAAGTTGATCGGGAAACGATCACGTTACAGTTGAACTTTAAAACGGATCTAGATGCCGATTCAATCGATTTCGTTGAATTCATCTTGGAACTTGAAGACACGTTTGGTGCCGAGATTTCTGATGAAGCGGCTGAAAATCTAAATACGGTGGGCGAAGCGGTGGACTACATCGTGGCTCATAATAACTGAACTAGGATTCACTAGGATGGTAAAACAAGGAACGGTGTGCGCCTTGGCGGCATTGTTCTGGCAGTTAGACAAGTGGGGTTGCGGTAAAACGGATTGTTTTGTCACAACCCTTTTGTACGTCAATCACAAACATCATTAAAGGAGTGTATCGGTTTGATTAAGGGATTAGACCAATTATTAAAAGATAATTTTAATATTACGATTCATGATAAAAGTTTATTGGATGAGGCGTTTACTCAGGCGTCGTACGTTAACGAACATCCAAACGAAGGCTTGAAGTTTTACGAACGGATCGAATTTTTGGGCGATGCCGTGATGCAATTAGTTGTATCCGAGTATATTTACCGGCGTTATCCGAAACTGCCTCAGGGCCGGTTGACTCGGTTACGGGCAGCCATGGTGAACGAAGATAGTTTCGCTAGTTTTGCCCGAGAATGTCACTTTGACCAGTACATTCGATTAGGAAAGGGTGAAGAGAAGGCCCACGCCCGTGAACGAGATTCACTACTCTGTGATATTTTTGAGTCATTCATTGGGGCTTTATACCTTGATCAAGGGGTGGAACCGGTTGTGGCATTTGCCAACCAGGTGATTTTTCCAAAACTTGATGAGGGTCGGTTTGATGAGTTTTTCGATCACAAAACGGAATTACAGGAATTGGCACAACAAAATGGGCCAGTGACGATTGCGTACGAGCTGTTATCTGAAAACGGTCCTGATAACGACCGGGCGTTTAAAGTTGCCGTTAAGATTGATGGTAAAACGCTAGGTGTCGGTGAAGGACACTCAAAGAAACATGCGGAGCAGGTCGCAGCTAAGCAAGCACTCAACAAGCTGCAACAGCAAGCGCGTTAATTTATAATGATTGGGGAATTGAGCGATGAAGTTAAAATCGCTAGAAATTAGTGGTTTCAAATCCTTTGCGGACGATACTAAAATTGAATTTGAAGACGGCGTGACCGGTATCGTTGGCCCCAATGGGAGCGGTAAAAGTAACGTGAGTGAAGCGATTCGCTGGGTGTTGGGGGAGCAATCGGCTAAGAATTTGCGTGGACAACGAATGCCTGATGTGATTTTTGCGGGTTCTGCTGACCGTAAACCGCTGAATCGCGCAATGGTCACGATGGTGCTTGATAATTCGGATCACTATCTGAAATCAACGTACACGGAGCTGAGTGTCACGCGAAAGCTGTTTCGGAATGGCGATAGTGTCTATCAGTTAAACGGTCAGGATTGCCGATTAAAGGATATTTTGGCCCTGTTTATGGATTCGGGTATTGGTGACGGTTCGTTTTCGATGATTTCACAAGGCCGAGTTGAAGCTATCTTCAACAGTAAACCAGAAGATCGCCGGTTCATCGTGGAAGAACTGATTGGGGTCTCAAAATACCGCCAGGGCAAGGAAAAAGCCCAACGAGAACTTGAACAAACGGCGGGCTACCTTGACCGGGTCAACGACTTAATGACCGAGCTTGGTGGTCAAATCGAGCCACTTGCGCAGCAAAGTAGCTTGGCAAAGGAATATCTGGAACAAAAAAAGACCTATGATCAGTTAGAACAGTCACGGCTAGTCCTTACGATTGAAACGACTCAGACGAAGTTGCGAGCTGAACAGGCGCAACAGACTGAGCAAGAGGCGCGGGTCAAAGCAACGACCGAACACGTTGATCAAACAACAACCGCGTTAACTGCGGCTAAAAAAGCGGTCACGCAACTTCAAAAAACGAAGGATACGTTGACGCAACAGTTGATGACGGTGAATGAAAAACGGGAACGGACTGCGGGCGAACGGGCGTTGAGTAGTGAGCGGCAACGGAGTCACACGCAATCGTTGACGGAACTCAAGACGCGCATCAAGGAAACGTCGACGGCGCTAACAACCGCGCAAACTAAGTTAACAGCACTGACCGAACAACTCACCACGCAACAAGCTGCTTTGAAGGCGGCTCGTGAGGCGGCGACTAAGTTGAAAACGCAGTTGGATGCTTTAGATGCGGATCGATTAGCCGCCAAGCAAGAGCAGTTACAAGCTGAGTATATCGAACAACTACAGGCCCGCACGACACTGCATAATCAGCGACAGTATTTGGAAAAAAATCAGCAGCGGGCTAACTCTGAGAATCATCAGGCGCGCGAGCGGTTAACCGCGCTTAAAACGCAGTTGGCTGATCAGCAAAAGCAACTAACGGACGCGCAGCAGGCACTTCAACAAGCGGAGACGGAACTCACTGACAAACAAGCAGTCTGTGATGAAGATAACGCGATTCGCCAAAAGCGAGCCACACAGTTAGATCAACAAAATCAGCAGTGGTTAGCTGCTTTGGAAGTAAGCGAATCCGCAAAGGCGCGTTTGAAGAGCATGCAGGAATTTGCGAACAACTACGGTGGCTTTTATCAAGGCACCAAGGCGGTTATGCAGGCTAAGGCTAAACTACCTGGAATTATTGGCCCGGTGGCAACGTTGTTACAGGTGCCCGCCGATTATACCAAGGCCATTGAAGTCGCCATTGGTGCGCAACAACAGCACGTGGTGGTGGCGGATGAGGCGGCTGGTAAAACGGCCATTAAGTATTTGACCAGCCAGCGCTTAGGGCGAAGCACCTTCTTACCGCTGACGACGATTCGCACGTCACAGGTGACCTCAAGTATCTTAGTCACTTGTCAGCAAGCACCCGGATTTTTAGGTGTTGGGGCCGACCTAGTAACGGTTGCCGAACCTAAATTCAATGTAGTTAAGGCGCATTTACTAGGTAATGTGTTAATTGTTGATGACTTAACGCACGCTACTCAGTTAGCCCAACTGATTCATCACCGGTACCGCATTATTACACTTGCCGGTGAAGTGGTATCGACGAGTGGGACCATGACTGGTGGCCGCGATAAACGTGACCGAGCTGGCGTTTTAAGCCAGCAACAAGACTTGAAACGTCTGGCAGCTACCGTTCAGCAAATGACGACACAGTTGGCGGAAAAACAAACAGCCTTACAAACGTTGAAGCAGGCACAAACGGATGCGCAAGCTGATGAGCAAGCGCATCAATCTGCTCGTCAACAAGCGTTAACCGTGCAGCAACGAGCAGCAGGTCAGGTCAAATTACTGCAGGAGCGGGTTACAACAGTCACTGAACAGATCCAAGTGCAACAAGCACAATGGGGGCTGCAGGACGATGATGTTGATGATTTTGAAACGGCGTTACGTCAAAACGAGCAACAAACCACATTGACCGACCAAAAGATCACCACCCTCGAAACCCAGATGGCGGCGGCCAAGGATCAACAGCAAAATCAGTCCCAGACAACGCAAGCTGTGAGTGACCAGTATCAAGACCAGCGCGCAATCATTGAACGCCATTCCGTGGAAGTCAAGCAGTCCCGCAAGGATCAACAAGCAACCAAGGAAACCATCGCAACGTTAACAGCTCAGTTAGCGGCATTTGATGATAAAGTGGTTGCGTTGACGCAACGCCAGACGGATGTTGGTCAAGAGGCTAGCACCCATCAGGCGACGTTGGCAGAATTAACGAAGCAACAAAAGCAACTCGAAAGCCAGTTAGCAACCAATGACACCGCTTTGACAGCAGCTCAGGATAAGCAGACCGAGCTTGAACGTACTAATCAGGCTGCGCGTCAGACACTGGCTAGCGAAGAACGCAACGTGCAACAGTTAACCTTCAACTGTTCGGAATTATCTCGTCAATTAGATGATCTGCAATCAACCCTGACTGAGGAATATCATGTTAGCGTCGCAATCGCCAAACGGCAAATTTTGGCGCTGCCACTTGAAACGATTCAGCAAAAGTTGAAGTTGGTCAAGCGGGGGTTAGCCGATATTGGAACGGTAAACGTTGCTTCGATTGAAGAGTATGATCGGGTCAAGGAACGCTACGATTTCTTGAGTCAGCAACAGGCCGACTTGAGTGCGTCAAAGGAAAACCTGTTAACGACCATGAATGAGATGGATCAACAGGTCAGTGAACGCTTTAAGGTGACCTTTGATGAACTAAATGAACAGTTCCAAACGACCTTCAAGCGGATGTTTGGTGGTGGGAAGGCGCAACTTGTTTTAACGACGCCAGATCAATTATTGACGACTGGAATTGAAATTATGGCCGAGCCACCTGGTAAACGGCTCCAAAGTATGCGATTGTTATCTGGTGGTGAACGCGCATTAACAGCGATTACGTTGCTATTTGCGGTGTTACAGGTTCAACCAGCACCATTCTGTGTACTGGATGAAGCCGAAGCGGCCTTAGATCCAGCCAACACGGCCCGGTTTGCCAGTTATTTAAGCCAATTCGAGGATGACACTCAGTTTATTGTTATCACCCACCGAAAAGAAACGATGGTCCAAACGGATCGTTTGTATGGCATCACAATGCAGGAATCCGGTGTATCAAAACTGGTTTCCGTTGATTTGAACCAAACTGTTAGTCAAAACTAATCATAACAACAGGAAGTGAAGCTCATGGGATTATTTGATTTTTTTAAGCGACGCTCGAAAGAAGATAAGAAAACGAGCCCAAAACCGGCTGAAGAACAGGTTGAAACGCCGGTAGCACCAGAGTCGACACCTGAACCAAAAGTGGCTAATCAGGCAGAAGCTGAACCGGCAACTGAACCAGAGGCTGAACCGGCAACTGAACCAGAGGCTGAACCGGCAACTGAACCAGAGGCTGAACCGGCAACTGAACCAGAGGCTGA
>NZ_BAABMI010000022.1:0-14147 GCF_054785195.1 Secundilactobacillus muriivasis
GCTGAACCGGCAACTGAACCAGAGGCTGAACCGGCAACTGAACCAGAGGCTGAACCGGCAGCTGAACCAGAGGCTGAACCGACAACTGAACCAGAGGCTGAACCGGTAACTGAACCAGAGGCTGAACCGACAGTTGAACCAGAGGCTGAACCAGAACCAGAACCAGAACAACCGGCACCCGAAACGCATGCGGCGCAGACTGAAACAACGGATGCCGAGCGTTACGATAAGGGCTTAGCCAAATCGCGGCTGACCTTTGGTGAACGATTGAATCATTTATTGGCCAACTTCAGACACGTTGACGAAAGTTTCTTCGATGACTTGGAAGAAACGTTGATTGGGGCCGATGTTGGGTTTGAAATGGCCATGCAGATCAGTGAACAGTTGCGGGATGAAGTTAAGCTTCAAAACGCCAAGAAGCCAAAGGACGTCCAAAACGTGGTGGTCCAAAAGCTGATTGAGATTTACGATGCTGCTGGTGCTGAAGAAAACAACCAACTCACCTTCGCTAAGGAAGGGTTAACCGTCATCTTATTTGTTGGGGTGAACGGTGTCGGTAAAACGACGACCATTGGGAAGATGGCCAACCGTTTCAAACAACAGGGCAAAAAGGTACTGTTAGCCGCTGCCGATACCTTTAGAGCTGGCGCTATTGAACAGTTGAATGTTTGGGCGGAACGCGATGGTGTTGACATTGTCAAGAAGCCGGAGAAGAGTGATCCTTCTGCCGTCGTTTTCGATGCGCTTAAAAAGGCCAAGGCCGAAAACTACGATATTTTATTCGTGGATACCGCTGGCCGGTTGCAAAACAAGTCTAACTTAATGAACGAGTTAGCAAAGATGAAGCGGGTGATCTCTCGTGAAGTGCCAGAGGCACCGCATGAAGTATTACTCGTTCTCGATGCGACAACCGGGCAAAATGCCTTAACGCAGGCGAAACTGTTTAAAGAAACGACTGACGTTACCGGCATCGTGTTAACCAAACTCGATGGGACGGCGCGTGGTGGGATCGTCTTAGCGATTCGAAACGAACTCCACTTGCCCGTTAAATACGTGGGCCTGGGTGAACAAGTTGACGATTTACGGCCGTTTGAACCAAGTGAATTTATTTACGGCTTGTTCAAAGGGTTGATCGATGTTTAGTCCGCATTAAATGAGACGCTGTTTTGCCGGAGAAATCTAGCAGAATGGCGTTTTTTTTGGTATACTAAATGCATTACGGTGATTTATTAGAGTGCGTTAAAAAGCGCTTAGATCCTGTTAGCTGAAACCCGAAATCGGAGGATGACTTACTTGGAGTTTGAAAAAAATTACCGAATCAATTCGCTGTTTGAATTTTATCAGCCGTTGTTGACGACCAAACAAAACGATTACCTGCAACTCTACTATGGCGATGACTATTCACTCGGTGAGATTGCTGAGAATTTTCAAGTGAGTCGGCAGGCCGTTTACGATAATATTCGACGGACCGAACGGATTTTGGAAACTTACGAACAAAAGTTGCATCTATACCAGGACTTCCTCGACCGCAACAAGTTGGCCGATGAGATTCAGGCGTATGTGGCAACTCATTATCAAGATGATCAACAGCTCAATCAACTGGTCCACCAGTTAGAATCGGCTGAGGAAAAATGAAAGTTAGGTGCATGTAAACATGGCATTTGAAGGACTTACCGAACGACTACAAAACGCAATGAAGAAATTGCGGGGCAAGGGAAAGGTTTCTGAAGCTGATTTACGCGATACCATGCGTGAGATTCGTCTGGCATTATTGGAAGCCGACGTGAACTTTGCGGTCGTTAAAGACTTTGTGAAGACGGTCCGTGATCGTGCCGTTGGGGCAAAGGTGTTGGAAGGGTTAAACCCTGCCCAACAGATCGTTAAAATTGTTGACGAAGAATTAACCAAGATGATGGGGGAAACCGCGGTTCCCCTCAACAAATCACCAAAGATTCCAACCATTATCATGATGGTTGGGCTTCAAGGGGCCGGGAAAACCACCACTGCTGGGAAACTGGCCAACCAATTGAAAACGGAACAAAACGCACGGCCATTAATGATTGCGGCCGACGTTTACCGGCCAGCTGCCATTGACCAATTGGTAACGGTTGGGAAGCAAATCGACGTTCCCGTTTTCGAAATGGGCACCGATGTCGATCCCGTTGAAATTGTTCGGCAAGGGTTAGCCCAAGCTGAAACGAACCATAACGATTACGTGTTCATTGATACGGCTGGTCGGCTTCAAATCGACGAACAACTGATGGACGAATTAGCCAACATTAAGGCATTAGCCAACCCAACCGAAATTCTGTTGGTCGTTGATGCCATGACTGGTCAAAACGCCGTCGCGACTGCTGAAGGCTTCGATAATAAGCTGGATGTCACCGGGGTGATCTTGACGAAGTTAGATGGTGACACCCGTGGTGGGGCCGCTTTGTCAATTCGTTCCGTAACCGGGAAACCAATCAAGTTCGTCGGTGAAGGTGAAAAGATGTCTGACTTGGACGTCTTCCACCCAGATCGGATGGCATCCCGAATCCTTGGAATGGGTGACATGCTGTCACTGATTGAAAAGACCCAAAAGGAATACGATGAAAAACAAGCGCAAGAATTGACCGAAAAGATGCGCGAAAATTCATTTGATTTCAACGATTTCTTGGATCAAATGGAACAGATTCAAAAAATGGGGCCAATGGATCAAATCATGAAGATGATTCCCGGCATGGCCAATAATCCGGCTTTGGCAAACGCCCAAATGGATCCAAAGGACATGGATCACATTAAGGCCGTTATCTACTCCATGACGGAGCAGGAACGAACGGATCCGGATGTGTTGAACCCTTCACGGCGCCGGCGAATCGCTGCTGGTTCTGGTCGTCCAGTCCAAGAAGTTAACCGGATGATCAAGCAGTTCAACCAGATGAAGAAAATGATGAACCAAGTGTCAAAAGGTAACTTCTCTGGTATGGAAGGCATGATGAACAACGCCGGCATGGGCGGTGCTCTTGGTGGCAAGATGGGCCAAATGGCCATGCGTCAGATGTCTCGACGGATGAAGAAAAATAAAAAGCGCCGTTCTAACTTGAAACGACGTAAAAAGTAACTGGGTTAACCAGTTAAAGTGGGATAAGCCAGTGATTAGATCAATAATCATGGCTTATCCTTTTTAATTAGGAGGTGAGCGCAAGATGTTAAGTTATCAAGCGTTATTAACGGCAGTCCCGGTGGTGTTGTCGGCCGGCAACGTTCCCGCAATCGTTGGTGAAGCTGGAATTGGTAAATCAGCGCTAGTGCAAGAGGTTGCCCAGCAAATGGGCGCAAAGCTGTTTACGACGGTGGTGAGCCTGTCGGAAAAAGGTGATCTCGCAATGCCGGTCCCGCCGTTAACTGAACGAGCATTCGTGAAAACGTCACAGTATGGGGAATTAGCCGACGTTCAGTTTGGCTATACCCATACGTTGATTGAAATTATTCAGTGGGCGGAGGCTCATCCAGATCAACCGATTATTTGGTTCCTTGATGAATTTAACCGCGGTACGCAAGCTGTTCAGAGTGAACTGATGAATCTGGTGCTACAACGCCGAATCAACACGCTTCAGCTACCGAATGAAGTCAAGTTGATTTTAGCTGAAAATCCCGATGCAACAATGGCTGGGTTTGAAGATTCGGATTACGGTGTCGTTAGCGGCGATGCGGCCATTAATGACCGCACCGTTCGGCTGGTGATGCGCGCAGAAGTGGCCGATTGGCTAAAGTGGGCGAAAACGGCGCCCATTTTACCAACGATCCAACAGTTTATTGCTGAAAATCCCGGGCAATTGGCGCCAAAAATTCACGATGCTGACTTGTACCCAACACCACGGGCATGGCAACGGGTTTCTCAAAACCTCGCGAGTTTGGCAACGGTTAACGTAGCTGATCGGTCAGAAATTCAACTTGAACTATTAGTTGGGGATCTGGGTGAAACGGTTGGTCGTGAGTTTGATCACTATTTGACGCAACACCAAGTTGGGTTAACGGCACAGGCGATTTATGATTCAACCACTTTGTCAACAGCCGTACTGGATCAGTTTCGGGCAGCAAGTCCTGATCAACAACAGACTATTATGACCGGCTTGATCGATCAACGACGGCAGTACCCGTTAACCACGGCTCACGTGGCACTTCGGTTTAACGCGTTGTTAGCAACAATGCCGGCGGACGGTCAAGTTGCGGTGGCTTTGCGGTTGGCCGAAATTCCTCAATTATTGGAAACGTTGGCGGATGCGGCCTTAACCCAACCCGGCTGTCGGCAACTCTATGATCAATTAACGGCGATCGGATTAGACAACGCAACGAAGTGAGGCCTTTAAATGACGTTAACAACGCAGCTACAACAGCTTAGAATGACGGCTGATGACGAGAAGCAACGATGGCTTGCCGAAGCGCTGTTGCAACAAGCAACGACGACCCTATTGCGGAGTCAACGCTTTTACGGTGAGGTATTGCTGCGGCTTTCCAAGCAGATTTCGACCGATCAGCCGATGGCAATGGGACTCTGGACGGTGCCGGAATTAGCGTTACGGGTCAACCCGCAATTGCTGGGCGAACAGTGTGCCACAGCTGATGACTTGTTGGCGATGCTGGCACATGAAATTGGGCATTTAGCTTGGCAGCATCCCGTTCGCTACGCTGGTCAGACGGGAAAATTAGTCCAATTAGCAACTGATTTGGCTATTGATGAGGTATTGCCCGTACGCCCACCAAACGTCATGTCACGCGCTCAGTTGAACTATCGCTGGCAGTTGCATCTGGCACCTGGGTTAGGGTCGGCGGAGTATCTGACCGCTTTAAGACGCGCCATGGTGACCGAATCGACTGGTGGACATGCCGCAACTAGTCTGACGAATCAGATGCAAACAATGCAAGCAACTCACATTGGGTGGCAACCGACTCGACCAGAGGTAGTTGATCAGATGAGCCGCTTAACGGCGACAGCATGGCAACAAACGCCGTTAAAACAACGGGGGACGTTACCAAGTCAGTTACAACAGCAGTTAGCAATTACCCCGCAACCCTTACAGCTAAGTTGGCAGCAACTCATTCGTCGCGGGCTTCAGGGGGCTTTAAAATTACACCAGCCTGCTTATTACCGGTTTAATCGACGACAACCCTATCAGATGGGGCTGCCCGGTGAGGCGTTGTCGCCAACGCTCAAAATTTTGATTTTTGTCGATCAGTCCGGTTCGATGACGGATGCAGAAGTGCAACTGATTTTAGGCCAAATTCAAACGCTATTAAGGCGCTATCAAGATTGGGTCTGGGTCATCCCATTTGATGCAGCAGTTCATGAGTCGGCGCGGCAGCGATTACGGCAGGCAGTTCAACTTAATCGAAAACGATTTGCGGGTGGCGGCACGGCTTACCAACCGATTTTTAATTGGTTGGCACAACATCACGATCAAGATCAAACGGCATTGGCGGTGATTTTAACCGATGGTCATGGCGAATCCCGAGTGGACCAACATGGATTTCAAAACGTTATTTGGGGGCTCACAACCGCTAAAAGTGACCTGTCAGTGAGTCGTCCGATGGGTCAAGTAACGGTCATTCAACCAGGAGGTGCCACACATGCTAACAGCTGAGCAATTACGAGCAGTGTTACAACAGCAGATGAGTTATCAACGGGTCAGGCGACTCCAACAACGTGATTGGGCAGAGCTAAACGTCCAAAATTCCTTGGCTCGGCAGCTGATTCAGGTCGATGATCTACAATTTTTAGCGGCTATTCAAAAAATTCAACCAGAGCGACTGACAATTGATTTTAATGATTATGGGTCGGTAAAGGCCTTCATATCAGCCAATTCACGGGATTTATCGCCAACTGCTCAGCAGTGGTTACTGGCAAAATTTAAATAGTTTTAGGGTGTAAAGAAAAAAACCTTTACAACCCCTCCGATTACTGGTATATTATTTATCGTTGAAAGAATTACAGGAGGTGTCATGCATGTCAGTAAAGATTCGTTTAAAGCGGATGGGCTCTAAGAAGCGTCCTTTCTACCGTATCGTTGTTGCCGATTCACGTAGTCCTCGTGATGGCCGTTTCATCGAAAAAGTAGGGACCTACAACCCACTTGTTGAACCAGCTAAAGTTGAACTTGAAGAAGAAAGCATCTTAAACTGGTTGAACAACGGTGCCCAACCATCAGATACTGTACGGAACTTGCTTTCCAACGCAGGTATCATGCAAAAGTATCACGAAGCTAAGTTTTCTAAAAAGTAAGTAGTGATCAGTCATGACCGACTTTAAAAAATTAATTAAAACGATTGTAACCCCATTAGTTGAGCATCCCGAAGCGATTACGATCGATCGCGTAGAAACGGATCGTTTTTACGAGTATCGATTAACCGTTGCGGGTGATGACGTTGGTCGGGTGATTGGCAAACGGGGGCATGTTGCTTCTGCCATTCGCACAATCGTTTATAGCGTACGAATCAACGATTCCAAGCGTGTTCGGCTTGTCATTAACGATGAGTCTAAGGCTCCCAAATGAGGCGTAAGTGCCTCACGGGAGCTTTTTTGTATCCAATCGACGGGGTCAACTTGAGTGACCACGGTAATTAAATGAACGAGAGAGGTAGGCGACAACATGTACTAT
The DNA here is from genome assembly GCF_054785195.1 of Secundilactobacillus muriivasis. NCBI lineage: Bacteria > Bacillati > Bacillota > Bacilli > Lactobacillales > Lactobacillaceae > Secundilactobacillus > Secundilactobacillus muriivasis. Next base: position 6,639 of record NZ_BAABMI010000022.1, read on the forward strand.
AAAGTAGGCACCATCGTGAACACCCACGGCATTCGAGGCGAACTTCGCGTCGTGGCCACGACCGATTTTCCTAAGGAACGGTTTCGAAAAGGCAGTCAACTTGGGGTCTTTAAACAAGAAAATGATGCACAGCCGGTTAAAACGGTGACGATTGCGAGTTCCCGGCAGCATAAGGGGTTCATTTTGATCACGTTGGCCGGCTATGGTGACATCAACACGGTCTTGCCATTAAAGGGCATGACGTTAAAGGTTGCGGAAACTGAATTGACCGATAACGACCTAGATGATGGTCAGTATTATTACCACCAAATTATTGGGTTAGATGTTGTTACTGAAACAGGCGAACATCTGGGGAAAATCAAAGAAATCATGGCCCCTGGTGCCAACGATGTTTGGGTCGTTGAACGACCTGAAAAGGATGATTTGTTGCTACCAGTGATCGATCAAGTTGTGAAGACGGTTGATTTAGAGGCGCATCAGGTGACCGTTGAATTAATGGAGGGACTCGACTAATGCGGATCGACGTTTTAAGTCTCTTTCCCCATATGTTTAGCGGGCCACTTCACGATTCAATCGTGGGCAAGGCGCTTGAGCGGGAACAATTAGAGCTTAAGGTGACGGATTTTCGGCAGTACTCAACCAATAAGCATGGCAACGTCGATGACTATCCCTTTGGTGGCGGTGCGGGCATGTTGCTGCAAGCTCAACCGATTTTTGACGCCATGACGGCCATTCAACAAGAAGCCGCCAATGACGCACACCCCCGTGGTCGGGTCATTTTAATGGATCCAGCTGGAGTTCAGTTTACGCAGTCCGTTGCGGAAGAATTTGCTCGTGAAGATCACTTGACGTTTATCTGTGGTCATTATGAAGGCTATGATGAACGAATTCGCTCACTCGTGACGGATGAGGTCTCGATGGGGGATTACGTGCTCACAGGCGGCGAATTGCCTGCTATGGTGATGATTGATGCGATTACCCGGTTATTGCCTGGTGTGTTAGGTAATGAGGCATCAGCGCCCGGGGATTCGTTTTCAACGGGGTTGTTGGAATACCCGCAATATACGCGACCGGCTGAGTTTCGCGGAATGGCGGTTCCCGATGTCTTATTAAGTGGTAACCACCAAAAAATTGCTGAATGGCGCCAACAACAGTCGTTGAAACGGACGTTGTTACGGCGACCAGATCTACTGGATCAACTTGAATTAACGCCAGCGCAACGGCGCCAATTGCGTGACATTCAAGCTGATTTGACTGAATCAGAAAATTAAGCTTTACGACTAAGCTTGAATATGATAAGATGTTTTATGGCTGTTTTAGGCCACATTAACAACATTCCGCTGTCGGAATCGAGAATGAATGTTGATTGAAGGAGAAGATTTCACATGCGCCAAAACCAATTAATCGAAAAGATCAACCAAGATCAATTACGGACTGACATTCCTAACTTCCGCCCTGGTGACACGATCCGTGTTCACGCCAAGGTTGTTGAAGGTACTCGGGAACGGATTCAATTGTTTGAAGGTGTCGTTATCAAGCGTCGCGGTACTGGCATCCAAGCAATGTACACTGTTCGTAAGATCACTAACGGTGTCGGTGTTGAACGGACTTTCCCAGTTCACTCACCACGTGTTGCCAAGGTAGAAGTTGTGCGCTTCGGTCGTGTCCGTCGTGCTAAGCTTTACTACTTACGTGCATTGCACGGTAAGGCTGCTCGTATCCCAGAAGCTCGTCGTCCTCGTAAGTAGGCTCTGGCTTTTGATAAAAAACACGCAACTGGCTTTTGGCTGGGGGCGTGTTTTTTTGTGCGATAAAAGCATCATGACCGAGTCTTGGAGAGGAATCAGGATAATGGATAATGCACTTCAAGGGTGATCATAAAGGCAACTTAGTCTGAAATCGGTTAAGTTTCCAAGCCAATCGGCTGTTAGATGTTAAAATGGGGTTAAAGATGATTTCATTACGGTCAAACGCAAAAAGGATGTGTTGAAGTATGCAACTGACACAGCGACGGTTTAAAAACTTAATGCAGACGAAATTAGTGGTTCAAGGGACGGTCCTGGTCGTCTTAATGATTGGTATTTTAGCAGCGATGGCCGGTAGCCTAGGGTGGCAGTTTCAGCCGAAATTTCAATTGCTCTCATGGCCATTTGTGATTTTCTTGGTGGGGTTAGTACTCGTTCAAGCCATTAGTGTTGCCATCATCAATGGCTGGCAGCGGCGACTGCTTCGTCACGATGCGACGTTGGCAACCCAATTAACAGCAATGCAGCAACACCCAATTCGAATTATGGGTCAATCACCGTTGACACTAGGTTTTGGCCTAGTGGTTGCTTTGATAATTCTTAGTTACTTTTTGTTAAGTTAGGTCAAATTAGTCAAAATAAAACACCATCACAACCTAGTTAGACTGGGGTGATGGTGTTTTTAGTCGTCATGCGGCTTAACTTAAAAAGTCGGATTTGAGGTAGGCTGGATCTGGGTAGGTGTAGAACCCATGCCCAGTTTCAACGCCGAGTAATTGTTGATCGATCATTTGTTTGATTTTGGTCAGCATGGGCTGGTAAGCTGGTTTATCAGCCACTCGTTGTTGTTCGATGCTGTAAAAAGTCCGTAAACCGACTTTATCAATGATCCCGAATGGGCCTTCTGGCGCACCAGTGCCAATCATCCAGGTGCGGTCAACCGTTGGCGCATCCACGATGTCGTTGCCCCACAGGTAAGCTGCGTCTTCCAAAAATGGCGTTAACATGGTGTTTAATACGTAACCAGGTTGCTCTTTATTAAGGACGATGGGCACCATGTGAATCTCCCGGGCAAAGTCGGTGAGCTGTTGAATCGTTTTGGGTGACGTTTCGGAATGGCCCATAATTTCGGCGGTGTTGTGTTTCCAGATGGAGTTTGCAAAATGCAGATTGGCAAATTGCGCTGGCGTTCCGGTGTCAGCCGCGAACTTGGACGGTAAGAACGTCGATGAGTTAGACGCTAAAATAGTTTGTGGGGCACTGATGGCCGCGATTTGTTGGTAAAGGTTGGTTTTGATTTCTGGTACTTCTGGAACGGCTTCAATAATCAAATCGCGATTAGCAAACGCTACGTTAGGATCAGAAGACAGACTTAACCGGTCGTGGGTAGCCGTTAATTGGGCAGTAGTAGCCGCCATATCCTGTTGATAATGCTGGTCTAGGGCTGATAAGCGATTTTTAGCGCTATTAAGCGCGTCGTCGTTGATATCATAGACAATGACCTGTTTGCCAAAGAAAGCGGTCTGGTAGGCAATTTGACTGCCTAACGTGCCACCACCGGCGACAGTGATTCGGGTTAACATACACATCATTCCTTTGTTTGCGATTGGAACCGATTCCAATATAAATGCTACTCGGTTAAACTAATTAATTAAGGTGAGTTAGGTAATGACGGGCTAAAAAATAGTGTGCCAATTGTGATAAGCTTGTTTTTTAATACTTAGTGAATTCTGCATAACGGCACGTTGTAATTGTAGTGTGTAATCCTGATACGAAAAACATAAAGGGTAGAGGATCAAGTAGAATTTAAAATAATAAGTTACTTTAACTTAATATTAAAACAAAAAAAAACCACTCATCAAACCGTTAAATGAGTGGTCATCAATCCTTATAAGTTCAAATCTTGCCGATAGCTTAACGGTGAAAACGCCGTTGCTTTGGTAATCAAGTCGGCTGTCAATTCCCGGTACTTCGTTAAGGCTAACTCAGCATTTTGAAGACTGTGTTGGGTCAAGTAAGTTTGAAGTTCACTTCCCGCCAAGTTCTTGGCGACTCGGTCAGTTTCGATGACCGAACGTCCAAAGGCCTGACGAAGTTCTTTTTGAACGTCAGCAAGTTGGTCACCAAACGCCTTGTAGTGCGCATCAACCATAACACCAGCCTGTTTAAAGACCCAGTAAGCACTGTCTGGTGAATAGGTTACCTTGCCACGTTGATAGTCAGCGGGAGTATCAGTGATTCCCGCGTAAAATGGCACGTAAACGCTCTGGGCTGTGACGCCCATCGCAAGCCAATGAATACCGGCTAGCTCAGGTTGGGCATATTGACGCAGTTGAAGAATGTGTGATTCCTGCGTTGTTGCCAAACTAACCGGCCGATAACGCTTGCGGTCTTCTACAGCCCCTTTACCGATTGGATCAAAGGGCGTTTCTTGAAAGTGGGAACCAAGGAATTGTTGCGCATCTTCAAGTGACAGCAGGTTTTCAGCTCGCTGCACAAAAGGCAGTTCATGACTGTTGATGTCTTGTTTCGTGTGGGGATTGAATAATTTTTGACCGTACCAAACTCGCGGTAAGTTATAGTAACCATCCATTTGACTATGGGTGCCAAAAATATTGCGGAAATTAAACTCAGTTTTGCTTGGATTGAGCGAGTAGTCCGCTACGAATTCCCGAATTTTAGGGTGCCACATAAAGTGATCTGGATCATCGAAATCGATGGTTTGAATTGCCATTTGGTTAGCAACGACCGCGTAGCCATCATCTGGAATACGCTGTGCGACCCAGTAATGACCGGCGCCGGTTTCAAGGTACCAGGCTTCATCGCGGTCGGCAAAGAGAATCCCGTTTGATTCGTCAGTGCCGTATTGCGCAATGATAGCACCCAAACGGGCAACGCCTTCACGGGCAGATTTGATATACGGCAGCGTGACGGTAATCATTGCTTCTTCACCGATGCCGTCTTTAACTAGTGGATCAGCTGCGAGGACCCGATCGTTTGAATAGGTACTTTCAGTGGCGCTCATGGCAACACCGAATTCATTGATTCCGTCTTCTTCAAAAACGCCGTATTTGTCCGACCATTCAGGGGTTGCGGTGTATTTAGCAGCCGCTTCGGGTAATGGCATTTCAAAGGCGTTGTCAGTGGACTTGAAAACGGCGTTCGGGGTCGTTTTGGCTGGATGAACAATAAAGTGCTTGGGCCATGCTGGTCTGGAGTCTTCGTTGCGACCAATCATGACCGAGCCATCAACCGTGGCATTTTTACCGATTAAAATACTGGTACAAGCTGAGTAGGGATTATTAAGCAAGGTAGGGTTCCTCCATGTGATTATTAATTATCGCTATTTTAACACGATTCTGAATCTTGCTTGAAGAATAATGAGAAAACGGGTATAATTTTACCATCTTATCATAAGGGAGGCCATTATCGTGCCTATCGTACACATTGACTTGATTGCAGGTCGTTCACAAGAACAATTAAAGAACTTGGTTAAGGATGTTACCGATGCTGTTTCTAAGAACACCGGTGCACCTGCTGAACACGTCCACGTCATTTTGAGTGAAATGGCAACCAACCGTTACAGCGTTGGTGGCGTTTTGAAGAGTGACGAAAAGTAATTTTCATTTGGTTGAACTCCATGCGAGTTCAACCTTTTTTTATCAACGTTTGTAACCGCTTTACGAGTTGATGTTAACCATCTTTTAAAGTTTTTTGATTGGCTATCTGTGGCCGAATTGGGTATACTATGAAAAGAATGATGTTTTACTAGATCGAAAACGAATGGGGACATTACAAATGAATGACGAACAGTACATAATGGCAATCGACGAAGGCACCACTAGTACTCGGGCAATTTTGTTTAATCGTGATGGACAGATCGTAGGTCAAGCGCAGCGTGAGTTTACGCAGCATTTCCCAAAACCAGGCTGGGTTGAGCATGACGCTAACGAAATTTGGAGCGCGGTTCAGTCTGTGATTTCGGATGCGGTGATCAACGCGAAGGTGCCACCTTATAAGGTACGGGGTATCGGGATCACCAACCAACGGGAAACCACGATCGTTTGGGATAAGACCACTGGCGAACCTGTTTACCACGCCATCGTTTGGCAATCAAAACAAACCAGTGAGATTGCTGATAGTTTGAAGGATCAAGGTTACGCTGACATGATCCATGAAAAAACGGGGTTAGTGATCGATTCTTACTTCTCAGCAACTAAGATCAAATGGATCTTGGATAACGTTGAAGGCGTTCGGGAACGTGCGGAACGCGGTGACTTACTATTCGGAACGATCGATACATGGATCCTTTGGAAATTAACTGGCGGTCACGTTCATGCCACCGACTATACCAATGCTAGTCGGACCATGCTTTATAACATTCATGAGTTAAAATGGGATCAGGATATCTTAGATATTCTCGATATTCCAGCTAATATGCTACCAGAAGTTTACCCGTCATCTAATTTGTATGGCTACACGGCCGGATTTACTTTCTTTGGGATTCAAGTACCAATCGCCGGGATTGCGGGTGACCAACAAGCCGCTTTATTTGGCCAAACAGCCTTTGAAGAAGGTTCCGTTAAGAACACTTACGGGACTGGGGCCTTTATCGTGATGAATACTGGGACAACGCCAACAATTTCAAACAAGGGCTTGCTGACGACCATCGCTTACGGTATTAATGGTGAGGTAACGTACGCCTTAGAAGGGAGTATCTTCGTTGCGGGGTCTGCCGTTCAATGGCTTCGTGATGGGATGCGGTTATTTAAACACGCTTCTGAATCGGAACAGATGGCGGTTGATGCGAAGACCACCAATGATGTCTACGTGGTACCAGCCTTTACCGGTTTAGGCGCACCATACTGGGATCAAGAAGTTCGTGGTGCGGTCTTCGGCTTAACGCGTGGGACGACCCGAGAACAGTTTATTCGGGCCACCCTTGAAGCAATTGCTTATCAAACGAGAGACGTTGTCGACACCATGGCGGCTGATACGGGCATTGATATCCAAACGTTGAGTGTCGATGGTGGGGCTGCCAACAATGACTTTTTGATGCAGTTCCAAGCTGACATCTTAAATACGCACATTCAACGGGCCGCAATTGCCGAAACGACGGCTTTAGGCGCTGCTTACTTAGCCGGGTTAGCAGTTGGTTTCTGGAAAGATATGCATGAAATCAAGAAGATGCATCAGTTAAGCGATGAGTTTGATCCTCAGTTTAACGAAGAAAAGCGTGAAGCGTGCTATGCTGGCTGGCAAGCAGCGGTGAAAGCAACGCAGATGTTTAAACCAAAACAAAACCTATAGCATTAATTTAGTGCTCAATCAAAAAAGCATCCTCATCACTGATAAGGGTGCTTTTTATTGTGTGCCGAATTTTGCTTACGTTTGTGTCCAGCGATAGTGTGCGGAGCGAGACGGGTTGAGAGCGGTGTGTAGGGGCACTTCGGTGAAAGCGCCCGGGCCTGGCGGTTTTGTCGAAGTGCCCCTACATGCAGCTCTCAGTCTCGCGCAGCACCATTCGGCGTGGTGGCCAGAAAGCGCGTGGTTGACAAGTTTCCACATCTTCAGGAACCCTAGAAATGACAGTTTAAGTGACGCCGAATTTTGTAGCCTGAGAGCGCTGATTTTTATGCGGCTTTGGCGAGCGAAGCGACGACAAACAGCCAACACCCAAATCGCACCCAACACCCAAATCGCACCCAACACCCAAATCGCACCCAACACCCAAATCGCACCCAACACCCAAATCGCACCCAAC
>NZ_BAABMI010000023.1:0-9053 GCF_054785195.1 Secundilactobacillus muriivasis
CCAACACCCAAATCGCACCCAACACCCAAATCGCACCCAACACCCAAATCGCACCCAACACTTACGCTAGACACAAGCGACAATAAAAAAACTCCGGCAAAAGCGTCGAAGTTTCAAACGATTAATGTTCATGTTGGTCAGGTTTAATGGATTCGGTTTGAAATAGTGGTTGTTCATCAGTGAGCTGTTGTTGCCGATTGACGAAGCGCTGATGAGCCCGCGCACTTCGGATCGCGGTCAGGTAATCGTTAGCTAGTGTAACGTGTCGAATCACGCGTCGGAGCATCCAAATGAGCAAAATACCCGCGACATCGATCAGCGCTAAGATTGAAAATAAGACGAGGCCAGTTTTAAGGACCCCAATTAAGAATGTCATCTCGTTCACCACTTTCATTTCTAGTTTGATGGTGTCATTATGCTCGAAAATTCTTAAAAAAGCGAAGGGAAAGCCCTAAGTTTTTCTCAAGATTTTAGACGAATGGCCAGTAATTGATTGAATAAGCAAACTAATTAAAATTTTCGTTCGATTCAAATAAATTCTTATTAATTTGTCATTTTATCTTGGTCACTTTGTGGTAACCTAAGTCCTTGGAAAGGAACGTGTTTAAATTGCCTGAAACGATGTTAGTCTCTAAAGTCCCAGTAGTCTCAATGCCTGATTGGCAGAAATTAGCCCATCAATATGAGATCCATAATTGCCCAGCAACTTGGTCCCAAGCGAGTGAAGTTTTACGCTGGCAGAAGAATATCGGTTACCTAGAAACATTCACCGCACTTGATGATATTTATGCGGAACTCTCAGGTAATGATTTCTTGCGCGATATCGCAATCGACCATCCTGAACAAGTTCATACATATTGGGTGGCCAACCTAAGCGCGTACGTTTTGATTATTGACTAAAACTGACGCAATCTAAATAAAAACACCACGTATTCAGCTACGATTGCTGAGTAGGTGGTGTTTTTATTTGGATGATGAATTTGATACGTTAATAGGTGAAGTAGCCCCGAAAGCCACGCCAGACTTGAGTTACTTGTTGACTGAGCTGATTATAACGTTTGGTGTTTTCCGTTTGCTTGGTTGGTTTGAATTGTTTAAGTAAGTCTCGCAATGAACGATGACGAGGGTCGGTCCCGTCGCCGAATAACCGAACTTGCCAGGAACTAATGTGACCTGATCGATCCTGCCAACCAACCCGAAGGCGGTAAAGTTCGCGGTTACTTGGATTAACGACTAAGAGGTCCCAGGCGCTCGTGAGACCATTTTTGGTACGACCATGGCGTGATTTACGACGATCAGCGACATTGCTGGTCGTGGTGATCCAGTTGATGCCGTCCGTGTTGGCCCAGTCATCAACGTGGGTGTGGCCGGACATCACGGCGACGATTTGGTGACGATGCGTGGACAAGGCCTCAGTTAAGCGATGGTAATCGCCTTGCTGATTGTTTGCGAACCAGTCATACGTCCAAAATTGCCCAACTGCACGTTGAGTGGTGGCCTGACGGAGACTATCGTGAGTGAAAATAAGCACCTGCTCGTCCGGTTTGAGATCAGTCAGTGTTTTGATCAACCAATCGACTTGTGCGGTTTGAAAACGAGAACGACTGTGGCGGATATTTTGAAGGATGCCAGTCCAGTGAATGCCACTCGGCGCTTCGTCATACCCTCGCGCAAAATAGCCGTTTTTAAACGAGTCCGGGATATCAAATGCATCAAGTAAAATCAAACTGAGCCGACTATTTGGCAATTGATAGCGGCCGTAGAACTGACCAGATTCAGCTAAAAGATGTTCAAACGCGCGATTCCGAAGTTGATAAGCTAATTTCTGGGTAACGACTTGCTCAGTGCGGTAGCCGTTGACGTAGCGGGCGAAACCAGAGTTGTCATCGTGGTTACCTTGAGTGATGAAGAATGGTCGCTGACTTGATTTAAGAATCGCAACGGCCGTCCCAATATCTTGAATCGTACGGTCAAGGGTTTGCCGACCATCGTTTAAATCACCGTTGACGACTAGTGCATCGAGTCCAGCACGACGGGCAAATGCACTCATCACGGATAAATCGTGGAACCCAGTGGCCGTTGCGGGTGTTTGGTATCGGTCAAGGTGAAGGTCGTTAATGAGGCCGATGACTTGTGAATCCGGTTGACGAACTCGGTCTAGTTGAGCTTCAAGGGCGTTGAGCGCTGTCAGTTCGGCTGATGTAGATTGTAACCGGATGACAGGTGGATCTTGATGAACAAATGTCCAGGGTTCTTGAAGCCGACCAACGAGTTTAGAGCCAGTTCGCTCCAGTCCATAGTAGTCACTTAATTTGGCATTCAAAACCGTTACGAAAGGCACGTACAAATAGCGTGACTGCCGTTCGATGACAAGCCAGCCACGACGATCATGGTAAACTTTGCCGAGGTAGTCAAAGCGGGTGCCGTTGCGTAATTTGGTGATCGGCATGGCTTGTCGATCCGGCGCGGTTCTTGCCCAGACAGCTCGTTTGGTTAGCTGGTACTGACCGGTTAACCAGTAAATATGGGGCGTTTGCGACTGCTTCTCAGGTGTTATGACTGGTGATTGGTCGCTGTCACTGCCAAAAAAGTGCCCAGTTTGGTGATCAACGTAGGGCAGGAAACCACGTTCAGTTTTCAAGTAACCATACCGGCCGTGATCAACGTGGGTTTGGTAATGCACAATGGTTCCAGGTTGCAGAAGATGGGGTGGCTGTTGAATGGCCGTCCACTCTGGTGCCGAAAGGAGTTGCAATGGTTGGCCAACAATAAATTGATGCTGATCAGGATACGTCATATTCGGTTGGTGGCCAGAAGTTCGGTCGGAAGTGGTATGAACAGAGGCACTGGTACACTCCACTTGAAGCTCACCGAAGCATTTAAAGGGTGTCACACGTGCATAGGGCAAGTAAAGGGGCGTTGCGCGGTCGAGTTTTAACCAGTACCAGCCATCGTTTTGCAATTTTGCAACGAAGGTGACCTGAGTGCCCCGGTGAATAACGGCACATCGTGGACTTTGCATCACGGGTTGTTGGTGCGCCACAAGGAACCGATTAACTGTAAATTCACCACTAATGAAAAGCGGTTTGGTAGTCGGCAGTTGACCAGCAGCTTCAACCGAAGTAAATTTTGATTTTAAAAATGAGATTTAAACCGTCTCCATTTCGCTATTTGGCGTGTGATATACTGTAGTTATTGCAATAAAACACGTAGCGCCGATCTTGATTGACCGGGTACGATGTGAATTTAAGGAGTTGAACTAGGCATGGATAATCCATCCCTCATTTTAGCAATACATGACTTACCAACACAAGCCCCAGTCACGGCGTTTTACTGGCGACAAACGACACTGTACGTGCTTCAGCCAGATGAACAAGATGCGTTGATCACGGCGTGTGCGGTTGATGAAGCAACTCAGGTTGCGACTGCTCAACCAGAAACCACGATGCGGGTAACTGGCATTGGGGAAGTTCATACGTTGGAGGGCATTGAAGCGACAACCCAACCGCAATTCTGGCTGGGAATTGGGCAACCTGATGCGGATGAGCCGAAAGCAACGTACAGTACCGAACTTGGGTTACTCACGTTTGAGGCTGGCGCAACGGTTACCGGAAATACGTTACCACGATTGACGGAACTAACGGCTGCTAATATTACCGGGACGCCCATGCATCAACCGTTACTTAAAGCTGAGGCAGCGCTTTCAAGTGATGAACAAGAATTACTGATCATGGGGTTGGATACGGACTTCAATGCGCAACTGACAATTTATGACCAACCAGCGTTACTGCATTTGTTGGAAACGAGCACGTCTGAGACAACACCGACTTTGGCAGCCGATGATTTACGGGTCATGAAGACGGTGATCCAATCATTTAAACCGGCCGATAATCCGTTAGACTTCACAACTGACACGTTGATTCAAAGTGTTGATTTTTCAAACGGCCGAGCGATTTATGCGACTCGAAACGCTGCTGGAATGGCTGTGGGCAAGGGATATTGGTTATTGAAGGCTGGCTTTGCATTTCAACCAATGATTACCTCAGATCAAGAGGCAACTGTGACGGATATTCAGCTTAAGGGGAAAAACGTCCTGTTTAATCAGTATGCGCCGGCGACTGGTAACCAGCTGTTCGCCGTCCCTAAACAATTGTGGGATAAATAATCATTGAGGATCAAACGGACTAATGGAGGTAAATGATGCGACTTTTAGTGACGGGCGGGGCCGGGTTTATCGGTAGTAATTTTATTCGGCAAGTCTTGGCGACTCATCCGAATGATGTGATCATTAACCTAGATAAATTAACCTATGCAGGCAATTTGACATCGTTAGTGGCGATTGCTGATTCGCCACGATATCACTTTATTCAAGCCGATATTAATGATGTCGCAACCGTCCAAAAAGTTATTGAACAGTATCGAATTACACACGTGGTTAATTTTGCGGCCGAATCACATGTTGATCGGAGCCTGACTGATTCGCGGCCATTTTATGAAACAAACGTGCTCGGTGTTTTAAATCTGCTACAAGTGATTCGCACGCATCCTGAGATTCGTTTTTTACAAGTGTCAACGGATGAGGTGTACGGTGACCAGCAATTAATGGAACCCCCGGTGACCGAGAGTGGCCAAATTAAACCCAGTAGTCCGTATGCTGCCTCCAAAGCAGCGGCTGATTTATTGGTGTTGGCCGACTTTCGGTCATACGGACTGAACGTTGGCATCAGTCGGTCAGCGAATAACTATGGCCCATATCAGCATCCGGAAAAGTTAATTCCGAAGTTAGTGACTAATGGTCTTCGTGAACAACCACTTCCAATTTACGGTAGTGGCGAAAACCGCCGTGATTGGCTTTTTGTATTAGACAATTGTACGGCGATTTACCGAATTTTACGTGATGGTCAGGCTGGCCGAGTTTATAACGTTGCCGCTCATCAGGAACGGACGAATAATCAGGTCAGTCAGGCAATTATCACTCAACTGGGACTTGAAGCTGGTGCAACCATCCACGTTTCAGATCGGTTAGGGCATGATTTACGTTACGCAATGTCAAGTGAGCGACTTACAACTGAACTGGGATGGCAGCCCACTATGTCAAACTTTGAAATTGGATTACAGCAAACAATTGTATGGTACAAACAGCATGCTAGTTGGTGGCAACCATTGGTCGATCCTTCAGCCTAAGCAATTGGTTTGATCGCGCATGCTGTCCAATTAAACTAATAAGAGAGCCTTGGAGAAAAGAGCTTCAAGGCTTTTTTACTGTCGCCTGTGTCCAGCGTAAGGGTTGGGTGCGATTTGGGTGTTGGCTGTTTGTCGTCGCTTCGCTCGCCAAAGCCGCATAAAAATCAGCGCTCTCAGGCTACAAAATTCGGCGTCACTTAAACTGTCATTTCTAGGGTTCCTGAAGATGTGGAAACTTGTCAACCACGCGCTTTCTGGCTACCACGCCGAATGGTGCTGCGCGAGACTGAGAGCTGCATGTAGGGGCACTTCGATAAAACCGCCAGGCCCGGGCGCTTTCACCGAAGTGCCCCTACACACCGCTCTCAACCCGTCTCGCTCCGCACACTATCGCTGGACACAAACGACAGCGAATCTACACGAAAAAGGGACCGTGAATTGGTAATTCGAATTCAAGGCCCCTTTAGCTATTTATGTGTAGATAACAACCTATTCCGCCAGTTTCAAAGCGCGACCGAGGTAGTCTGCCAGGCCGTCTTCTTCGTTGGTCAATGGCGTAACGTCATCAGCAAGCGACTTAAGATGATCGGTTGCATTTTTCATGGCGACGCCAACACCAGCGTAAGTGATCATTTCATCATCGTTATGTTCATCACCGAACGCGATAATGTTATCTCGGCTGATACCGTAGTAATGCGCCAATCGTTCAACACCAACGGCTTTTTGAATGCCCTTAGCACAGATTTCCAAAACGCTGTTTGGACCGCCCCATGGACTGACATCGACCTGGTCACCGAATTTATCTTCGATGTAGGCCTGAAGCCGCTTTTGTTGAGGACGTTTAACGGCAATCGTCATACTGGTTGGATTTTGAGTAAGCGACTGTTGGCTGAGCAGTTCATTCGCTTTTAATTGAACTGGGAAGAACCCAAGCTCAACCGGTTTGTCCTGATGCGCTAAGAAGAGGTGCTTACCCTCAGCTGCAATCAACTCAACGTCAAAATCGCGTTGGTGTTGTAACAGGTCGAACACGATATCACGATTAAAGGTATACTGGTACTCCTTTGACCAATGTTTGTGGGGCACGTGTCCCAGACTACCGTTAAAGTTGATCATGGGTGTCTTGAGTGCCAGTTGATCGTAAAATTGTTGAGATAACCGGTTGGGGCGCCCAGTTACGATACTAACGATATGTCCCGCTTGAGTGGCCCGTTTTAGCGTTTGAATTGTTTTTGGTGACAACTGGGACTGGTTGTTCAGCGTTGTGCCATCGAGGTCGATAGCGATTAATTTTTGAGTCAATTTGTCACGTCCGTTCTAAGTAATAGGTAATGCTTAATAACTTAACACATTTGTTTGACCGGTTTCAACTACGACCACTTTATTCAGGGCCGGCTCGGTGGCATTCCACCTTAAATTAGCGTATACTTTTCAAGGTTATAGTGCCGGTTGACAGTTACCGGCCAGATTCGGAAAAAAGGAGTTTTTGAGTTTGAAATTACCAGAAGCGTTTATTACTAAATACACTCGGCTATTGGGAGATTCGGCCCCAGCTCTCTTCGCAAGTTTTGATGAGCCAGTCTACAGTGGATTTCGGCTGAACCCGTTGCGTGAACAACCAACCGATCTCCCGTTAACTGATTCCGTCCCTTACACTCACTGGGGCTATTACGGGAAAGTTTCTGGGCGCTCGTTACCGCATCAAAGTGGCGCAGTATATAGTCAGGAACCTAGTGCCATGTTTGTGGGCGAGGTTGCCCAACCCCAACCCGGGGAACGGGTGCTTGATCTCTGTGCGTCGCCGGGTGGTAAATCAACGCATCTCAGCAGTTTTCTACAAAATCAGGGCTTACTCGTTAGCAATGAAATTATGCCAAAACGCGCGAAAGTTTTGGCGGAAAACCTGGAGCGATTTGGGGTCGCTAATGCCTTGATCCTCAACGAAACGCCGGAAAAAATCGCGAAAACCTTCCCTGTATTTTTTGACAAGGTTTTAGTTGATGCACCATGTTCAGGTGAAGGGATGTTTCGTAAGGATCCCGAGGCCATGAGTTATTGGACACCAGAGTATCCGCAAGCATGTGCTGATCGGCAGCACGATATCTTAAGAGAAGCCGTTAAGGTGTTAAAACCAGGCGGCGAACTAATCTATTCCACGTGTACCTTTGCACCAGAGGAAGATGAACAAATGATTGCGTGGTTGTTGGCAACCTACCCTGAACTTGAGGTGGTGCCAATTACGAAAACGGCTGGCATTGTTGATGGTAAGCCAGAGTGGGCTGATGGCAATCCAGCATTAGCTGGTACAGCGCGCCTGTTCCCACACCTAATGAAGGGTGAAGGCCATTTCGTTGCTAAACTCCGCTGTCGTGAAGCGATTGGGACGGCGAAGAAGTTTAAGGGCCAGCGCCCCAATTTAAGTATTGAACAACGAGCCTTATTGGCCAAATTTGCCAAGACCACGTTAACGCAGACCTTTGATCATAAACAGCTATTGACGTTTGGCGACCAACTTTACTTGATGCCAATCGATACACCAGATTTGGGTAAGTTAAAGGTTGTTCGGCCCGGTTTACACTTGGGGACGTTTAAGAAAAACCGCTTTGAACCAAGTTATGCGCTGGCACTGGCGCTTCCAGCGAACGCGGTGCAAACCGAAATTCCAATTACGATGGCTGATTGGCGCCAAGTGGTTCATGGTGATACGATCACGGTAACCGGATTACCGATTAATAAGGGATGGGCGCGATTGACCTGTGAACACCAGCCAGTAGCGTTTGGAAAAATTGTCGGTCAAACGATTAAGAACTTCTTTCCAAAGGGGTTACGATTTAAAGCTTACGAAGACGAACAATAAAATAAAACGCATTCTGAATGCCAGCCAATGATTGACAGGTATTTCAGAATGCGTTTTTGCGTTCAAGTGATTATTCTAACGAAATAAACCGTTGTCGTGCGAATGATTCTAATTCCGGTGAAAAAACTAGGGACAATTTACGAAGATCCTTTACGGTGGGACTACCAGTCAATAACATTAACTTTTTAAAGGCTAACAGCCAGCGTTCGAGCCAATCTTGCGTAGCATCTAAATCGTGATGGAGTAACACATGGAGTAACTGGCCAGCCATGCCGACACAGTCTGCCCCCAGCGCTAAGGCCTTAATGGCATCAAGTGGTGTTTTGATGCCGCCGCTTGCAAATAAGTAGGGCCGGTTTGTCAGTTTACGACACTCCAGTAATGACTCGACGGTGGTTAACCCCCAATCATCTAAGTAAAGCATGTCCTTTTCTGGTCGGCGGAAGTTTTCGATTTTAGCGAAACTTGTACCACCACGACCACTGATGTCAACGAAAGCAACACCAATCGCGGTTAGCTTTTGAATGGTTTTAGCTGTCATCCCAAAGCCGACCTCTTTGACGATTACTGGAACGTCTAATCGAGCAACTAATTCGGCTAATTGGTCAAGCCAGTAAAAATCACGATCGCCCTCAGGCATGATGAGTTCTTGCGCAACGTTAATGTGAACTTGGAGGGCGTTGGCACCAAGCATGTCCACGGCCTGACGAGCTGCTTCAACGGAGTGGCCGGCACCAACGTTGGCAATCACGATGCCATCGGGATTATAATCCCGAACGGTTGTGAAAGTCGAAGCGAGTTCTGGTTCCTTTAAGGCAACGCTTTGGGAGCCAACCGCCATAGGCAAGCCGGTTTCAGCGGCGAGCTTTGCAAGATTAGCGTTTAATTTACCAGTAGTTGGACTCCCACCCGTCATGGCTTCAATCAAAAGCGGATAGGGTAACGTCACGCCGTTAAACGTGGTAGCTGGTTCAACATCGGTCAGTGCCAGTTCTGGTAAACTTTGATGCAG
>NZ_BAABMI010000024.1:0-25389 GCF_054785195.1 Secundilactobacillus muriivasis
TAAAACTTTTCAGCAAGTGAAACGTGTTCATCCTTGCGATGTGATTGTTTTGAAGTCATTGTCATTACTCCTCTACGTGGTGAACGTTGAAGTTTAGGGGGATAATTTGATGAGCCTGCCAGCTAGCTAATAGTTTAGAAATGTCATTTTTTTGATCAATTATGGCGATACCACAATCGCCACCACCGGCCCCCGAAGTTTTAGCTACGCCACCAAAAGTTTGGGCGATGTCGCAAAGCTTTTGTAAGAGTGGTGTTTCGATGTGGGCGTGGGTAAACTGGTCGAGTTGATTTAATAAGTCGCGGTTAACGTTGATCTCAGTTTGAATCGCTTTTAAATTTTGCTCACGAAACCCGTTGATCATCCGTTTTAAGCAGGCCTTACTATTTTCCAAAAATCGTTGGTAATCGCCTTGTTGCTTCGCTTTGTTTAAAGCAACGCGATCGACTAAGTGAGAGGTTGAAGCGGGAGAACCCGTCCAGCCAACCAGCAATTTTAAGCCAGCTGGTGGCGTCAACAGTTCAACGTTCAACCCAGGCCAATCCATATCGAGTAATGTATCAAAGGCGTAGTTCTTCTGTGCCAGCTTTAACCATTCTCGATCAAAGGAGTGGTAGGCGATCCAGCCACCATAGACACTCGCAGCGATATCGCCTAATGAGCCGTTCCCCTGAACGGTAAAGTGGGCGATGGCAGCTAGTTTGAACAGTTTATCGTGATCGACGGGCAGGTTGTAGAATTTACACAACGCCTTGATTGTCGCCACTGTGACGGCTGCGGATGAACCCAGCCCGTATTTACGGCCATCGTGACTATCGAGGTCACTTTCAACCGTTAAGTGGTAGATGCCCAGCGGCTTTTCGAGGGTTTTGGCGTAATCTTCCGTTACCTTGATTGCTGATAGAATGTAGTGGAAGGGGTTGTCTCGATTATCAAAGACCATTTCGCCGTCTTCACGCCGCCAGTAAATGGAATTTTCCTGATATTGAGATGAAACGATGCTCCCAATCTGGTCGGCAGCCTGGATGGAGACGGTCACAAACTGATCTAGTGCCACGATGATGGCGGGAAAGCCGGCCTCAACAACGGCGTATTCACCTGCAATATAGAGTTTTCCTGGGGCTTTAACTGAAATCAAAACATCATGTCCTTTCATCGACAGCGATTATAAATTAATCTGAAATTTGAATCCCGTTACCGGGACGGGTGAGAACGACGCTTTCTGGGCCAAATACCTGTTGAAATTGACTCATCACGGTTGGTGCATCTTGTCCTTGGCATAAAATTTTAATGTTTGGACCAGCGTCCATGGTGAAGTAACAGGCAGTCCCAGCGGCTCTCAGTTCTCGAATCAGCGCCATCGCTTTTAAGCTATCGGCGTTAAAGTAGCTAAAACTAGGGTCGGAGCTGAGGGTTAGCGCATGCATGCGCATGGCATTTTGCTCACTCGTGTGACCAAGTGTTTCAAAATCGCGGGATGCAATCGCGGCTTCAATGGTTTCAAAATCGGTCTGACTGCTTTGAACCCACGTTGGATAAAATGGAGAGGTGTTCACGGCTAAGCGCATACCATCACGGCTGGAAACCTTTTTTTGAGCCGTTGTCAAAACTAACGCAATGACGACAATGTCCCAATCGACCTGTTCGGCAATCGGGTAGGCGTAAGAGGTTTGATCATCTTCGCCCATTTGCCAAGCCGCAAAGCCACCGTAAATGGAACGGGTTGCTGAACCTGAACCACGACGCGCCAAGCGAGAAAGGTCACGTCGGTTAAGCGTTAGACCAGCTGCGCGACTTGCTGCACCCGCTAAGGCCGCAAATCCGGAAGCCGATGATGCTAATCCAGCAGCCGTTGGCACGTGGTTATGGGTGATCACATTTGCCCGGGTTGTGATGCCAGCAAGTTGACGCACTACGTCTAGAAAAGTCGTGATTTTTTGACTAGCCTGAGGACTTAACAGGTGATCATCAAATTGAACCGTGTCAGTGGTGAGGGTGTCATCGAAGTCAACACTGGTTTCGGTGTAAAATTCATCGAGCGTCAGTGATAAACTGCTGTTTTGGGGAATGATGAGTTGTTCATCCTTTTTGCCCCAGTATTTGACCAAAGCGATATTCGTATGCGCCTTAGCGGTGATTGGGTGATTAGTTGGTTCCATTAGACGGTTTCCTCACTTAAAAATGGTTGTAGCCAGGTCTGTTTAAAGCCGGCACCTGAGAAGGCTTGTTGAATTCGAATGGCATCGCCCTGTGTAGCAGCTAAGGAAATCATGCAACCACCCATGCCACCACCGGTCAATTTAGCACCAAGGGCGCCGTTTTGGAGCGCAACAGTCATCATCTGATCCAACACCGGATGACTGACGCCAAGTTGTTTGAGGTTGCGTTGCGCAGCCGTTAAGATGGTGCCTAAGTGAGTCACTTGGTTTTGAGCCAGTGCCACTTTGGCTTGTTGTGCCAATTCACCAAGGTGGTGAATGGCTTGATTGGCTTGTTTTGGATGAGCTTTTCGGTAAGCAGCCACGTTAGCAACGGCAATGCCAGTTTGGCCATGAATACCACTGTCAGCAATCACTAAATAACCGTTAAGATGGAAGGGTAACGGTTGCGGCGTTTCGCCCTTAATGAACCAGACGGGGGTTTCAGCGCTTGCGGTTGCAGCGTCGAGGCCACTTGGATGACCATGAATGATTTTTTCAGAGACGGCAACTTCTTCAAGCAAGCGTTCATGTGAGAGCGGTGCGTTGAAAAAACGGTACATCGCGCGAACAATGGCGACGGCCGTTGCAGCGGATGATCCCATTCCACGTTCGGCAGGCAGATCACTTTTAATCGTGAGCGTAAATCCAGCAGTCGGTTGCGCCAAATGTTTCAGCAAAGCGTCGATCAGTCGATTGATGCCCTGAAGTTGAATCGGCGCGTCTTGCCGATCACCTGAATAGTAACGACTGGTTAAGATTTGTTGAGAATCACGGTTAGCCGTCATCTCGGCATGAACTTGAACTGCTGGCAGGGGCAGTGCGATGGCAGGTTGGTGGTACACAACGCTGTGTTCACCAATCAAAATGATTTTGGCATGACTATTGCCAGTAACCGAAACGTTCAATTTAAAGTGACTCCTTTCGACAACTTGTAACCTGATGTCATGTTCTCGGGTTCAGTTTCTTCATTAAATAAATTAAAATCGTATCATTAATGGTCAAATTGGATTTAACCTATATAATAACCGTAAAATTTGCAAACACATAGTATCATACGCTTTTTTTAAGAGAAACGCTAGCTTCGGTGCTAAGCTAGCGTTTTCACTTGAGCGCGTAGCGATAATCGGTCGATACATGCGACAGATGAATACTGTTGAAAACTGTCGGAATGTAGTATGATATTTGATGGAAGAATTCTCATATAAAAAACACGGCTTGGCTGAGTTGTCAAACGGCTAACGCGTGCATGATCGATCCCAATGACAACCGTCGAGATGGGGCTTGATGACGGGTGGGTAGTCGTTGACACCACAGTTTAAGTTCGTGATGAATTTGGTGAAAAGAATGGATGCAAATACAATCTACGCGGTGGTTGATATCGAGACCACCGGCACAAACGTGGCCGAAGGTAGTCGCATAATTCAATTTGGGTGCGTTCTTGTCCAAAATGGTGCGATCGTTAATCAATTCGCAACCGATGTGAATCCGCAGACGACGATTCCTGAAGGCATTCAAGCGCTAACTGGTATCAGTAACGCTCAGGTGAAAAAAGCCCCGCTATTTGATGATATTGCGGGCACAATTTATAGCTTACTAGCTGACACCGTTTTTGTGGCGCATAACGTGAACTTTGATTTTCCGTTTGTGAACGCGGAACTCGAACGGGTGGGCTATCCGCCATTGTCGATTCAAGCAATCGATTCCGTGACACTCAGTCAGATTTTGCTGCCAACGGTCCCGAGTTACCGGTTGCATGATTTAAGCCAGTACTTAAATATTACCCATGAACATCCGCACTCTGCAGATGATGATGCACTGGTGACGGCGAAGCTCTTGATCGTCTTGTTCGAACGGATGCAACAGTTGCCAATCGTGACGTTGCAGCAAATGGTGGCACAAGATGCCGAATTACCGCAGTCAACGGCCGAAGTATTTAAATGGGGTCTTCAGGTCGTTAAGAAACAACGGCAGCCATTGCCAGATTATTTATACGTGTCAAATGGGCTGGCGTTGCGAAAAACGACCCAGTTGGCGGTGACGGATGATCATCAATATACTTATCCGAGAACGAAGAAAAATAAACTTAAACGCTTTCCAAAGCATTTTGAATGGCGGGCTGACCAAGCGAAGATGATGAACTTGATCTATAAGCAGTACACGACGCCAGAATCAGCTGAACAGCCATTGATCGTCGAAGCGCCAACCGGGACGGGGAAGAGCCTCGGTTACACGCTACCATTTGCGTACATCACCCAGCGCTATGACCGCCAAGTGGTGATCGCGACGGATACGGTGCTCTTACAAACGCAACTCATGGATCAAACGATTCCGTTGCTCAACCGGATGCTGCCGTTTTCGGTTCATGCTGAGGTGGTTAAGGGGAGTCGACACTACCTTGACTTAACACGCTTCAAAACGTCACTGGACGAACCCGAACGTTCCAAACAGTCCCAACTCATTCGGTTGCGGCTACTGGTTTGGCTTACGCAGACGACGACTGGTGATTTAGACGAATTGCATTTGCGCAATGATCCACCATACTTAAGCGCAGTTTGTCACCGGGGCTTGGATTCCTTATCAACCAGTGATCCGTTTTACGAAGATGACTTTTTAAGACGCCTGTATCAACGGCTGAAATATACACAGTTCATCATTGTCAATCACGCCTTTTTAATCCAACACGCGGCCTACTTTGGTGATACCTTCCAACGACCATACTTAGTCGTGGATGAAGCGCAACATTTAGCCGACTACGCCCTGTCAACGCAACGCCAAAAGTTTGACTTCCAAGTGACGTTAAATGCAACGCGACACTTGATTGAACAACTAAATCCGGATAATCAGTTTGGCCTCGCTACAGTGGTACAAGAAGCGCCGTTTGGCGAACAACTGCAAACGATGCGAACTTGGTTGTTTGAGTTTGATCGACAACTCGATGCGTTAAGCGGTCATTTGATTCAGCAATTTCAACAACAGTTTGGGGGCAAGTTTACAACGCCTTACAAAGAAATTTTGCTGGAAACAGCCGATTGGCAAAGTTTCTTAACGCAACGTGCGGGTTTGTTAGAACAACTCGATATCTTAGTTGATAAGCTGGCGACAACGTTGACGGCCCTGAGCCAAGACTTTTACGCTCAGACTGATCGGTGGCTCAAGAGTGATGAAGAACGGTTTATGGGCTTTGAAACCAGCCTGACAAAGTTAGTGACCGTTTGGCAGACCTTTAGCACGATTCGGCAAACGCCGACCCAGGAAAGTAATGGCGCGGGGGCTTACTTGTACTGGTTAACGATTAGTGATGATCGCACCCACATTATGGTGACCTCGAACTTAATGACCGTTCAGGGATTCTTATCCCAACAAGTGTACAGTCATTTCCAAGCGCCAACGTTTACTGGGGCAACGCTGTTCTCCTCTAATCGGTCACAGTACCTTTACGATCAGTTGGATCTCAATCGTGATGAAGTCAAGATGCGGCGGTTAAAATCAGACTTTAATTTTGATACACAAGCGAAACTCTACATTAGTAATGATGCCCCAGACATTCACGATGATGATGCGTACCATGAGTATTTGGTCAAAACGTTATTGAAACTGCTGGAGACGGTTAACCGGCCAACTTTAGTCTTATTTAACTCGTTAGAAACGATTTCGGCCGTTTATAGCAAATTAACTGCTGCGATTCGGCAACAGGATCGGCTGATTTTGGCACAGGGTATTTCGGGGAGTAAGGAAAAGCTGATCAAGCGCTTTATGGACGAGGACAATGCCGTTTTAATGGGTGCAGCCAGTTTTTGGGAAGGCATTGACCTGCCCCAAGAACAACTGCAACTCTTAGTAATCGCCCGGCTGCCGTTTGATTCACCAGAACGGGTCGAAACGAAGGTTCAATTTGCTCGGCTTAAGGCTGCTGGCAAGAACCCGTTCTACAACTTATCGCTCCCTAAAGCCACGTTACGATTGCGGCAAGGCATCGGTCGGCTGATTCGAACTCGTCAAGATTACGGAGCGGTCGTGGTCCTTGATAGTCGGTTAGTGACGCGGCATTATGGCCAAACGATTTTGAAAACTCTCCCGGACTCATTACCCGTAATGACGGCAACGGTCCCACAATTAACGGCAGATATTGCAAAATTCTTTAAAAATCATCAAACCAAGGTCCAACCGTAGCGAGAGTTTGCTATAATAATGAGCAGTAACCGTAATAAAAAGGAGTTCTGAATTGATATGAGAAGGGAACATGCCAGCCATAAACGAACTGGCCGCCGGGTGCTGATCGGTTTTTTGATCGCCATTGTGGTTGTGATCATTGCGCTCATTTGGGGCGTGCATCACGCAACTAAGCCGATTACACAGGCGAAAGCGCAGTCCGTCAAGATTGCCGAAAAGTACGCTGGCCTCAAAACCACGTCAGGCTTCTACTGGACTAATCTGAACCGGACTTATTACACCGTTGCTGGCACCAATAAACAAAACCAACCCGTGTACATTATTGTGCCGCAAAAGGGTGGTCACGTGCGGGTGTTGCAACAAAAGAGTGGCGAAAGCCGAAATCAGGTGCTAAGTCAAGTTTGGTCAAAGCATAACCCTAAAAAGGTGCTTCAAGCCTCACTGAGTGTTTTTAACGGCTCTCCTGCCTGGATCGTAAGTTATATGAACCAAAAGGGACAGCTCTGTTATGAAACGTTCAGCTTCAAGACGGGGAAAGTGTTACAGTTGATTGAAAATATCTAAGTCATTTCATTAGGAGGATTTCGTGATGCATTTATCCAACCGGAGTCAACAGCTTCAACCTTCAGCAACGATGAAAATTTCTGCCCAGGCGAAACAAATGGTCGCCGACGGTATCGATGTTATCAATTTAAGTATCGGGGAACCCGATTTTGAGACCCCAGATAATATTAAGCAAGCCGCAATTGCAGCCATTAACGATGGTCACGCTAGCTTTTACACGCCAGCTGCTGGGTTGCCACAATTGCGGGCCGCAATTGCGGATCGGACAGCTGCCGATTACCAATTAACGGGCTTAACGGGTAAAAACGTTGCCGTTACAACTGGTGCTAAGATGGCACTTTACAGTGTTTTCCAAACTATTTTGGATCCCGGTGACGAAGTGCTCTTACCTGAACCATACTGGGTCAGCTATGCTGAACAGATCAAGTTGGCTGGTGGGGTACCGGTGACGATTCCCGTTGGTGACAGCTTTAAAGTGACACCAGCTGATTTGGAAGCAAAGCTGACCGATAAGACCCGGGCGTTCTTACTCAACAGTCCTGAGAACCCAACTGGCGTTATCTATGACCAAGCCGAATTACAAACGTTGAAGGATTGGACGGATGCCCATGACTTGATGGTTGTGACGGATGATATTTATGGTCAATTAACATATAATGGGGCTAGTTTTACGTCGATTGCGCAATTGACGGATGCATTAGATCCAAACATCATTATCATCAGTGGCGCTTCTAAGACCTACTCGATGACTGGTTGGCGGATGGGCTACGTGGTTGCTGATGCAGCCTTGGTAGCCAAGGTTTCAGCCTTTCTGTCACACGCTACCGGGAATCCGACTGCTGTGAGCCAGTATGCCTTATTAGAAGCTTTAACTGGTGATCAAACTCAAGTTGAAGTCATGCGTCAAGCGTTTGAAGAACGGTTGAACACGATCTACCCACTTGTCACTGCACTACCAGGGTTTAAACTGGATACGAAGCCGCAAGGGGCGTTCTACTTGTTCCCAGACGTTGCCGGTGCCTTAGAATTGACCGGCATCGCCACAACGGGCGAAC
This sequence comes from Secundilactobacillus muriivasis, assembly GCF_054785195.1. Lineage (NCBI taxonomy): Bacteria > Bacillati > Bacillota > Bacilli > Lactobacillales > Lactobacillaceae > Secundilactobacillus > Secundilactobacillus muriivasis. The sequence goes on from NZ_BAABMI010000024.1 coordinate 7,991, forward strand.
TTGTTAACCAACTGCTCAACGAAGCGCATGTTTCATTGGTTGATGGGAACGCTTTTGGGGTCGATCATCATATTCGAATCAGTTATGCGACTGATTTGGCATCACTTAAAAAAGCCGTTTCAAGAATTGCTGATTTCTTAGCAGCACACAAAAAATAAATCCATTGGGGGAAACATCATTGCAACAGATTAACATTATTGATGCGAAGAACCACGTTGACGAAAAAGTTAAGATTGGCGCTTGGTTAACCAACAAGCGGTCCAGCGGTAAAATTGCGTTCTTACAATTACGAGATGGTACCGAATTTTTCCAAGGCGTTGTTGTCAAAAGCAAGGTGAGTGAAGAAACCTTTGAACTCGCCAAAGAACTGAAACAAGAAACCAGTATGTGGTTGACTGGGATCATTCACGAAGATAGTCGTTCTAAGTTCGGCTACGAACTTGAAGTTGAAACCATCGAAGTGATTGGTGAAAGTCATGACTACCCAATTACGCCTAAGGAACACGGGGTCGATTACTTAATGGACCACCGTCATCTTTGGTTACGGTCATCACGGCCACACGCTACGATGGTCATTCGTAATGAGCTGATTCGGGCAACCTACGAATTCTATAACCAAGAAGGGTTCATCAAGATCGATGCACCTATTTTGACTGGGAGTGCGCCTGAAGGGACCACTGATTTATTCCATACTGAATACTTCGACCGGGACGCCTACTTGTCACAATCTGGCCAACTTTATGAAGAAGCTGGCGCAATGGCCTTCAACAAGGTCTTCTCGTTTGGGCCAACGTTCCGGGCTGAAAAGTCCAAGACTCGGCGTCACTTGATTGAATTTTGGATGATCGAACCCGAAATGGCCTTCATGCACCAAGAAGAAAGTCTTGAGATTCAAGAACGCTACATTGCGTTCTTAGTTCAAAACGTCATCGACCACTGTGAGGGTGCCTTGAACACTTTGGGTCGCGATATCGAAACCTTAAAGAAGTACACTAAGTTGCCTTACCCACGAATCAGTTACGATGAAGCCATTGAGCTGTTAAAGGCGAATGACTTTGACGTTGACTGGGGTGTTGATTTTGGCTCACCAGAAGAAACCTTCTTGGCAGACCACTTTGACCAACCCGTCTTCGTGTTAAACTACCCGAAGGCAATTAAGCCATTCTACATGAAGCCACACCCAACGCGTGAAGACGTTGTGATCTGTGCTGATTTGTTAGCACCAGAGGGCTATGGCGAAATTATCGGGGGCTCAGAACGGGCAACTGATTACAACTACCTGAAGGACCAAATTGTCGCTGCTGGCTTAGATCCAGAAGAGTACAGTTGGTACCTTGATTTACGCAAATACGGTAGTGTCCCTCACTCTGGCTTTGGTTTGGGACTTGAACGGGCCGTTACTTGGATTACTGGTGAGGACCATGTTCGTGAGGCCATTCCGTTCCCACGTTTGCTGAACCGGATTTACCCGTAAACTTAAAATTAACTGACACTGAAAACTTCTCTCTATCAACTGTGGAGGGAAGTTTTCTCAACTAGGGAGGTTTTGTCACTTTGGATGCATTTACAACTGCAATCTTTCAGGCTGGTGGCACCGTGGTTTCCACGCTGTTGCTTCGGCACTATCGAGAACTTGGCATGACCAACACCGAGTTTTTGATTTACCTCCAACTAAAGAGTTTTGCTGATAAGGGCGTTGATTTTCCACCAACGGATGCGATTGCCAACTCGCTTTCCTTATCCGATGGTGCCATTTTTCAGCAATTACACGGGATGATTAGCAAGCATTTGATGCAGATCAAAACCATTCAGCAACCGGATGGCTTGACTCGCGATTCATATGATTTCACCCAATTGTACGAAAAGCTGGCTCAATACGTCGCTAACCAGCAGGCTAAGTCGGTTAACACTCAGGGGGCAACTGACCGCGAACAGATTTTTCAGCAGATTGAAGCGGAGTTCGGTCGGCCGTTGTCACCAATGGAAATGGAAACCATTTCGAAGTGGATCGATGTTGAACATTACCCAACGCCCTTGATTCAATTAGCGCTAAAAGAAGCGGTGTTGAATCAAAAATACAGCCTGCGGTATATTGAACGGATTCTGATCAGTTGGCAGAAAAAGGGCATTAAAACGCCTGAAGCAGCCCAACGAGAAAATGAGTCGTGGCGAGCGCAACGTACACGTTCAGGGCAGCAACAATCTGGTAATAATCCTAATCTTAAGGACGTGCCCAACATCCCGTTGTTTAACATTGGCGATCAGCCGTACCAAGAGTAAGCGATGCAAAATCGATTTAATTTAGTGATAATCTAAAAAGCCACCGTGATGATTAGTTTGATCATCGTGGTGGCTTTTTCTGTGTAATGGAAAGATTTGTTACTTACGTTTGTGCCCAGCGTAAGCATGTTTAGTTTGTGAAATAATTCTGGTTTTCTATACCGGTTTTCTATAGTGGGAAGATGCCGCGGGAGGCTCCGGCACTATGCGAGGCTGGAACGCAGTGGCCAGATAGGCTTCCAAGCTTCGCTGGGTCGCGGGCCTACGAGCTAGGAATGGCTGAGGACCGCCATACTGGATCTCTCCGGACCCGCGTATGACTAAAGCAGTCGTAGCCCGAACCCCACGACTGCTTTAGTCATACCGACACTGCTGAGCCTCTCGCGCCTCCGCCTCCCGCTACATGGTGCGCTGTAGCCGACCAGAACAGCTGATTGTCACATTCTGAAGTGGACGAAACTGCGTGATGGCAACGTTGGATGGTAACTCGATAACCGCAATAAACGATCGTGGTCAACGCTCAGTAACTACAATGAATCAACGATTGCGCGATACTAAAATTTGCCAGTCGTGCGTTACGGCCGCATGGACTTAATGCGGTTACGTTGACATTTAGCCTGCATCGATCTGCATCGATGTTTATCTATCGCAATTATGAAGCGTTGACTGATGATCGACCTTGGCGTTTGCCGAATCAACGTCAGTCGTTGTAATACTGCCGTAAGCCGTTCAGTTAAGCGTTTGAGATGATCTGCAATAGCGTCAAATTGCGCAATGTAAGATGGAGGTAGCCGGCCAGGTGTATGCTGTGTCGCGATAATTGACGGTTGTTGGCGATTTTCCAACAACCGTCAATTATCGGGGACGAATTTCAGACTCGCATGGGTTTTGGCGAGGTTGAAATTCGAGGACTGAGACCGCCCTTTGGCTCAGTCCGGCCCCACAGCAGGAACCTGGCCGGATGCCGGAATCGACAGCTCACGCAAATCACCGCACTTCACAAACTCACAGCAATAATGCTTATGCTGGACACAAGCGACAAGCAGCAAGAACCCCTCGGAGAAAAACATTCCGAGGGGTTCTTAAGCATAAAGGTCTATTCTGAAGTTTTAGCGGTTGCTTTATCGCCACCCGTTGTCGCCGTTGTTGACGAGGTTGTAGATGAGCGGTTCGTATCCGTTGTGGTTGCTGAAGAGGTCTGGGTGCTACCAGAATCAGCATTACCATCACTACCAGAGCCGCCGCTTGGCGTTTGTTCGGTTGATACTGATGAACTTTCAGTTGAACTTGAAGTTTCGGAACTTGAGTTAGTCGTCACTTCATTGCTTCCAGTCGTATCGCTACTGTTGGTACTGCTGCTGTAGTTGTTACTAGTTGAGCCGTTAGTTGCGGTCGTACTGTCACCAGGATAGCCAGAGACGTAATATTCGGTTGTGCCGTTCTTAGAAGTGGCAACCACATCACTTGGGGCTGTCCAGTTTTCGTTGCTAACATTTTGCGAAACGTAGCTCATTTCGGAACGGTAGATTTCTTGTGCAATCTTCGTTTCATCCTGTGTCACATAGTTGCCGGCCTGGAACTGTTTATCATAACCCGTCCAAACTGACATTGAATAGTGTTTGGTATAACCCGTGAACCAGGAGTCCATGACGGAGCTGGCTGGAACGGAGGAAACGTAGTCGTCAGGGTAGGCGGTCGTCCCGGTCTTACCAGCTTGGTAAAGACCAGAGATGGCAGCGCTAGTACCAGAACCGTTACTACTATTGATGACGCCTTTGAGCATATCAGTAATCATAAAGGCAGTGGCCTTAGACATTGCGCGAGTACCTTTGCTACTGTACGAGTGTGACTTACCATCGGCGGTAATAACCCGATCTAACAAATGCGGCTTGTAGTACGTTCCGCCGTTCGCAAAAGCAGCGTAAGCAGCTGCTTCTTGTTCGGTGGAAATGTAAGCCCCAATCCCGTTTTGCAACGTCAGCTTGTTGGAGAACGTCATCCCCAGTTTACCAAGGAACTTCGTTGCATCACTGATACCAACGGCGCTTAACGTCCGGATAGCCGGAATGTTCCGAGATTCCACTAAGGCTTTTCGCATGGTGATGGTGCCTTCATGCTTGTTGTCAAAGTCGTTCAGTTCCCGACTGGTACCAGGGTAGTAATACTGCGTATCTTGAACGGGCTGGTAAGTTGGGTATTTCAAATACTCAATAGCGGGCCCGTAATCCATGAGCGGTTTAATGGTTGATCCACTCGACCGGTCAGTTTGAACGGCTCGGTTGAGGCCGAAGGTGACGTTGCCAACTTTTCGGCCACCTAACATTGCAACGACTTTCCCGTTGTTCGGGTCGACCATGGTTGCGCCGACTTGGAATTTATTGCTTGGATAGGCAACGTAATTAGCACTGTTGGCGATGCTGTACAGGTGCTTTTGAGCGGCCATGTTCAGGTTGGTGTACACCTTCAAACCATCGGTATTGGTGTTATACCCATCAGCCTTCAATTCAGCATAAACTTCTTTTAAGTAGGAATCGATATACTTTTGATTGGTCGTGTTGATGGTTGCGACCGGATGGGTTTTGGCTAATCCAGTCTTCACACTTTCAGCTTTGGCAGAAGCCGCTTGTTGAGAAGTGATCACTTTATTCTTAACCATCGCATCCAGTACGGTATCCCGACGTTCTTTAGCGTAATAGGGGTGGTGAATTGGATCGTAGTAGGTTGGACTTTGTGGCATCCCAGCTAACATCGCAAACTGTGCGAGGCTTAATTTACTCAATGATTGCCCGTAGTAGTAGTGCGCGGCAGTTTGCATCCCGTAAACCCCGTTACCCATGTAAACTTTGTTGATGTAAAATTCTAGGATTTGAGACTTACTGTATTTTTGTTCGACCTTGATTGCTAACCAAGCCTCTTGGGCTTTACGCTTAATCGTTTGATCAGCTTTAGAAGTTGAAAAGACCGACAATTTAACGAGTTGTTGCGTCAAGGTACTCCCACCTTGAAGGCCAAGGGAAGAACCGGTAAAGTTCGCCATCGCGGCGCCGGCAATTCGGATAGGGTCAACCCCATGATGCTTATAGAAACGGCGATCTTCAATTGAAACCACGGCCTGTTTCAAAGTTGCAGGGATCTTATCCGACTTCACATAATCCCGGTTTTGGGCGCCTAGCCGCGAGATTACGTTGTTGTTTGAATCATAAACTTTTGTTGAAGTATCGCTTTGCAGGGCTGACTGGGTAATATTAGGTGCGCCCTGTGCGTAGTAGAAGAATAACCCGGCACCAAGCAGAATCCCGACGAAAAACAACCCGAGTAACCAGGTGAAAATACGGCGAACGTAATGGTGCTGCTTATTTTGCTGACTGCGTTTTCGGTTTCGCGCAGTTCGTGACTCCGGATTAGATTGATTACTTGACATAGATAGACTCCTTTGATTAAGGCGTTAAATGACTTTATCAACCGCATCAAGGTATGCGATGATGGGGTTTAACTGATACTGAACTGGAACGGCAATTTGATCAAACGTTGTCTTCGGAATCGATTTGCGACCACCGGCCGTGTCCTGGTGATCCCAATAGTCGATCAAGTCACTTGCCTTTAGTAAATATAACTGGTCAAGCGTCACAAACTTAATGAGGCCAAAACAAATGCCACCTTGTTTTAAACAACTCCGCATGTGCTCAACTTGATGTTGATGAAAATTATCTAGGGGGAACCGGGTCGTTTCCTTCGTTTCCTTCGCATCAAAATCGATGTAACGGCCACGATAAACCCCGTTGTAATCGGTTGTTGAAGCCTGTCGAAAGTAGGCCTCTCGAATAACGGCAGCACTTCGTTTCGGATAGTCGACCTTAACGATCTGGACAGGTGTGGGTTTCTTGTGAATGACTGCAATATCGTTAGCAAGGTAGTATTGATTACTTTCATTAATTTCCTGTTCAAGGGTCATCCCACGCCCACCGTGGGTCGTTAAAGTTGATTTGATTTTTGGTGACGCTGCTTGCTTGGGCAGGTAGCGGGCACCGTTTGGATAGTGAATGGTCACAGACTGGTTCATCTCTTTTCTGAATTCAATATTGAAAATAAGGCCTTTACCCAGTTAGCCCCATTATACCAAGTCCGCGGGAGTCGATAAACCAATAAATGTAAAAAAAGGTGAAGAACTGCGGTATGATGGGATTCGTAAATGTAATCTTAATAAATTTACAGATGGTTTCAGTAATTCGTTGGTTATGAATGCTAGTGTGCGGAGCGAGACGGGTTGAGAGCAGTGTGTAAGGCGAGTCCGGTGAAGGCGCCCGGGCCTGGCGGGTTTACCGGACTCGCCTTACATGCAGCTCTCAGTCTCGTGCAGCACCATTCGGCACGGTGGCCAGAAAGCGCGTGGTTGACAAGTTCCTGCAATGTTAGTAACCCTAGAAATGACAGCTTAAGTGGCGCCGAATTTTGTAGCCTGAATGAGCGCCTTTGAGTGCGGTTTTGGCGAGCGAAGCGATGACAAACAGCCAACACCCAAAGCTTACACTGAACACAAGCGTCAGTCCTTAAAAAAATCATCACGCCAAAATGTGTTACCATATAATGTAGCGTTATTCAATCAAACAAGGAGGATGCCCATGGAACGGATTTGGTTTACAGGGTACCGCGCTTATGAACTGCAGCTGTTTTCTGAGCAGGATCCAAAGTATAAAGTATTGCACTATGCGCTGACTCAAGTGATGAAGCAAGCACTAGACGATGGACTGCAGTGGGTGATTACCGGTGGTCAAAAGGGTATTGAACAAATGTCAGCTGAAGCGGCACTGGCGCTTAAACCGGATTATCCAGAATTACAGGTAGCCGTCATGTTGCCATTTGAACATTTTTCGGGACGGTGGAAGCCGGAAGCTCAGGCAAAACTCGCGTCGTTAATGAGTGACGTGAATTTTTCAGCTTCGGTGAGTGACCACGATTATCGGTCGCCGCAACAATTAAGAAATTACCAAGAATTCATGCTATCGCATACGGATGGTGCAATTTTGGTTTACGATGTAGACAACGACGGTAAATCGCGGTACGATTATGATGCGATTTTGAAATGGCAATCAACGCATGACTACCCCGTGCAACTGATTGATTTTGATCAATTGCAGGAGTTTTCGGTTGAATTTCAAGAAAATTTACCAGAAAATGAAAATAAGGGTTTCAATTTAAACTAATATTTGGTAACATCTTATATGTTGGTGTTGAGCAAATAATGAGGTGTATGTAGATGGCAACGATCAATTTCACTCCTAAGGATATTTTACAAAAAGAATTCCGGCAAAAGATGCGGGGCTATGATCCTGCTGATGTCGATAGCTTTTTGGACAATGTCATTAAGGATTATGAATCATTCACGAAGGAGAGTCAGCACCTCCAAGACGAGAATGAGCGCTTACGAGCAAAAGTCGATGAATTAACCAAGCAACTTTCTGTTGGTGGTCAGACGGTAGCACAACCAAGTCAACCAGCAACGAATGTGACTAACATGGATATCTTGAAGCGACTTTCAAACTTGGAACGCCACGTCTTTGGCTCTCAGTTAGATAGTGGTGCGGGTTCTTCACACCGGTTATAATTTTTGGTTAAACGATTTGTAAATCTCGGGTAATCGCGGTCGGCAAAGGTCGGCTGAGGAAAGTCCATGCTCGCACAAGCTGCGATGCTTGTAGTGTTCGTGCTCGGTGAAAAAATAAGCCGGGGGACTTCGCAAGAAGTTACGGCGGAGAAACGCGCTAAGGTTTCGGCTATGCGTTAATACTCCTGAAAGTGCCACAGCGACGATGACGTATTCGGAAACGGGTACGGTGGAACGTTGGTAAACCCCTCGAGCGGGCAACCCAAACTACGGTAGGGGCGCTTCACTTCTGGAAATGAACTAAAAGTGGGGGGAGAGTTTTTACTCTCGAGATAGATGATTACCGCTTACCTAGACTGTCCCTGACATTTAGGTAAGTACGGAACATGGCTTATAGAGATTTACAGGTTCAGGACTGGTGGGAGTTTACTCTCACCTTTTTTTATGTCTTTAAACCGGGATTCCCCGGATTGAAACGTTTTTAGTTGGTCACTCAGTCAGATTAAAGGAAGAGGCCCATCATGAGAAATCAAACTTATCAGCTATACGCAGCAACCGCCAGTGGTTTGGAAGCCATTGCTGGTCAGGAATTGCGAGATTTAGGTTACGACGTCCAAGTCGATAACGGTCGGATTTATTTTGAAGGCGACATGCGTGACATTTTGCGCGCAAACCTGTGGCTCCGAACGGCCGATCGCATTAAGATCGTGTTAAAGTCATTTCCAGCAACCACCTTTGACGACGTTTTTGATACGGTTACTGCAATGGATTGGGATCAATTACTGCCAATGGATGCAGCTTTTCCAGTCAAGGGGCGTTCAAAAAATTCTAAACTATTTAGTGTGTCTGATTTACAAGCAATTACTAAAAAGGCCATTGTTAATCAAATGGCGGCCGCTTACCACCGTAAAACGCGGTTCCCTGAAACCGGTGCCCAATTTACGCTTGAAATTGCTTTGGACAAGGACGTTGCAACCTTAACCTTGGACACGACTGGTGATAGTCTCTTTAAGCGGGGCTATCGTCAAGAAAAGGGTGAAGCACCGCTGAAGGAAAACTTCGCGGCAGCATTGATCATGTTGACTAACTGGCACCCAGATATGCCGTTTATTGACCCAATGTGTGGTTCTGGGACCATTCCGATTGAAGCGGCTTTGATGGCACGTAACATTGCGCCCGGTATCAACCGGCACTTTTCGTGTGAAGCTTGGCATCCTGATAACAAGGCAATGGCTGATGAGCTTAAGGCGGAAGCTAAAACCGAGGAACGGGACGGTCAGTTTGATATTGCTGGGTACGATATTGATGGCTCAATGATTGATATTGCGAAGTTGAACGCCAATGGTGCCGGTGTCTTGCACGATATTCAATTTAAACAATTGGCAGTAAAGGACTTTACTACTGACAAGCAAGACGGCGTGATCGTTGCGAACCCACCATATGGGAAGCGGTTGGGTGATCAAAAGACCGTTCGGGAACTCTACAAGCAAATGGGCCAAGTGTACAAACCCATGACAACTTGGTCAAAATATATTTTGACGGCTGATCTTCAGTTTGAGTCGTTCTTCGGTCAAAAGGCAACAAAGAAACGTAAGCTCTACAACGGGGCTTTGCGGACCGATTATTTCCAGTATTGGAAGAACAATAAATAGCAACTAACGATTTTAAAAGGCGCCACCAATCCCTAAGTATCAGGATTGGTGGCGCCTTTTTGATTTTGCTTTTAATGACTGTTAGCGGTGCTCACGAGCGGTTACTTGAATTGGATTATTAGTAGTAAGACGTTTCTCACGTGCAGATTATCGCCGATATGTTGTTTGTGATTCACTTGACATAGTGATGGCAGTTAACGAAAAAAAATTAACCTCACACTAACGTTGCTTTGTCAACATTTACCGTGAAAATGGCGTTTTCAGTTGGCTAACATCATGAAAATAGCACTGGAATAGGCTTTTAAAGCATGTTAGAATTTGTAACATTAAAACTTACTTAGAAAGTCGGGATGTCAATGAACCTCGCAAATGTTTCCTTTATGGTCCTTTCAAGTATTCTAGTCCTCTTTATGACACCGGGATTGGCCTTTTTCTATGGTGGCCTAGTGTCAAAGCGCAACGTTGTCAACACGATGTTATCAGTCTACGTCATGACTGGGGTTGCCATTATGTTGTGGATCATCGTTGGTTATTCGTTATCCTTTGAAGGTGATTTCGGTGGTGTGATTGGAAATGTGTCTCACTTCTTCATGAACGGGGTCGATTTGAACAAGCTGACGAGTACGAAAATTCCAACCGGGCTCTATGCGATTTTTCAAATGATGTTTGCGATTATTACGCCGGCGTTATTTGTGGGTGCGGTTGTTGGCCGGATCCGTTTCAAGTTTCTGTTAGTGTTTTTAGTCTGTTGGTCCGTTCTGGTGTATTACCCAATGGTGCACCTTGTTTGGAGCGCGAACGGTTTATTAGCGCGATTAGGAACGGTTGATTTCGCAGGTGGGACCGTCGTTCACATTAATGCTGGGATTACGGCATTTGTGCTTTCCGTCTTTTTAGGAAAACGAATCCACTATGGGGATAAGCCCCATACCCACTACAACTTACCATGGGTCTTATTAGGAACAGCGATTCTTTGGATCGGTTGGTACGGGTTTAATGCAGGGTCTGCCCTCGGTGTCAGTAGCGTTGCGGTTCAGGCCACAATTACCACCACGGTGGCGACTGCAACGGCCATGGTTGCGTGGATGTTCTTAGATATGTTCATTCAAGGGAAACCAACCTTGGTTGGTGTCTGTACCGGGACGCTTTGTGGGTTAGTTGGGATTACGCCGGCAGCTGGGTTTGTGACGATCAACGGTGCTTTTTGGATCGGTTTGGCAGGAACTTGTGCCAGTTACTTCTTTGTGAACGTTTTGAAAGACCGAATCGGGGTTGACGATGCCTTAGATGCGTTTGGTTGTCATGGTGTTAGTGGGATTATTGGGAGCATTGCGACGGGGTTGTTTGCGACCAAAACGGTTAACGCCGCACTGCCAGAGAATGGTTTATTCTACGGTGGTGGTTGGCATCTATTTGGTATTCAATTAGCGGCAACTTTGATCACCATCGCGTTTGTGGCTGTGATGGTGAGTTTGATTATCAAAGGGCTAAGTTTCGTGATGGCAATGCGAGTTGATCCAAAGGAAGAAGAGTTAGGATTGGATCAAGGCGAACACGGCGAAGAAGCTGATTATGCCGTTGAGCTTAGCAATGATGTTGCCCAGTCACAGAGTGATTTGAGCCTGTACGCCGATGAATTTAAGGGGCAAATGGCGAAGTTGCAAGAGTCGACTCACCGAATAAGGTAATCAATGCAATATTAAAAACCGCTTCAATCCGATATAATTGGGTTGAAGCGGTTTTTATTTTTATAATGAGGTGATTGAAGTGGCAAGTAAACGAACGCAAGCGGTTGAGTTGGTCAACATGTGTATGGTTTTTGATCCGCAAACGAAACGAGTTTTGGTTGAAGATAAACCTAACGTTGCCTGGAAGGCAGGTCACAGTTTTCCGGGTGGACACGTTGAACCTGGCGAATCAGCGGCAGCCGCGATGATTCGGGAAGTTTATGAAGAAACGGGCTTAACCGTGAGTGACTTGGAGGCCTGTGGTTGCGTGGAATGGTTTGATGATGACTATCGCAAAATTGGATTTCTATACCGAACCAGTCATTTCTCAGGGACCATCAAAGCCGGCGGTGAGGGACAGATTTATTGGTTACCACTGACAGGCTTAAATGAGGAAAATACAGCCGAAAGTTTTATGCCAATGCTCGCTATTTTTACAGAGACCACTGCAGTTTCGGCAACTTCAGATGTGATGAATGGCCATCTGACGCTGGAAAACTAGTTACCACCTACAATGAGAACGATAAGGAGGTCCCAAACGCTATGAACGATGATCCCCGGCCAGAGGGACTTGGTTTTAAGGAACAACCAGCCAAACAGGTAGCCAAGTAACCCTACCGTGATCAAATTACCGATGATGGTAATACCTGATAAGCTGGGATACGTTGTGAAGTAGCGGGGTAAATGGATGCAGGCAAACATAATGGCCTGAATGATCAGTGCGGTTTGGTCATTCGTGACCAGTGGTCGAAGGCGGTTCAAAAAATAGCCCCGAAATAGGGTTTCTTCGCAGATTCCAACAACCAGAAAGTCTTGGAATAACATTGTAGGTTTAAATGAAGGCACGATGTGTAGGGTGTGCTGTTGCATCATTGCTGAGAGAACTAGGTATAAAATGACGATTCCAAGGGTGATGAGAAATGGCCGTTGGCGCATCGGCTTTTGAAATGGCTGTGCAATACTCAGATCCGTTGCTGCCGTTTTACGGATAAGCAAAATGCCAACCCCTAACCACGCGATGAGTTTGACGAGGTCCAGTAGCCCTTCTTCGACCCATCCGCTGGTGAGATTTTTGATAGGCACGTTATAAAACACCTGAATCACAAACCACATCAGGAAAAAATACCCGTACTGAGCCAACAATTGTCGGCCACGTTTCTGTTTAAAAATAATGGTCACGTCCTTCGAAAATTGAAATGATAACTCAGTTTAGCATGGGTTTTGACCGAATAGGCTGAAAAAATTAAAATTTTTTTGAAACTTAAACTTGGCGAATGTTTCCGATCAGCTAGTGCATTAAACATTGGTATATTAGGCATAATTGACTTTGCAACCCGTTTAAATGACGCGTTAGTCCTGATCAATTTTAGTCGAAATTAATAAAAATTCTAGGATAATACTTTACTTACAAAAAGTAAGCTGTTATACTGATTCTCGTAAACAAAAAAGAGAACTTAATTTTGGAGGAGTTGCCATTATGAAAGAACAATTACTAGACTTAGCTAAGAACCGTCGCTCAATTTACGCTTTAGGTCGGAACTTGACCCAAACCCCTGATGAATTGGCTGATTTAATTACCAAGACTATCAAGTGGGTGCCAACGTCATTTAACAACCAAACGACTCGTGCCGTGATCTTATTCGGTGAAAATCACGAACAATTATGGGACATCGTGGCTAAGCGCTTGAAGTCAGAAGTGCCAAGTGAAGAAGCTTACCAAAAGACGTTGCAAAAGATCAACGCCTTCAAGGCTGCTTTCGGGACGGTGCTTTACTACACTGATATGAGTGTTGTTCACCAATTCGAAAATGATTTTGCACTTTACGCTGACAACTTCTACGACTGGTCAGAACAAGGCCAAGGTAACGCCCAATTCGCTGTTTGGACTGCCTTAGCTGAAAACGGAATCGGTGCTAACCTCCAACACTACAACCCACTGATCGACGACGAAGTCAAAGCAGCCTTCAACATTCCTGATGACTGGAAGCTCCGTGCTCAAATGGACTTTGGTTCAATCGAAGCCCCAGCCGGTGACAAGGAATTCATGGCTGATTCAGATCGGTTCAAGATTCTTAAGTAAACTTAGTTAATGATGAGAAAACCCGTTCATTTAGCTCGAATTCGAGCTAAATGAACGGGTTTTTAATTTTTACCGGCTAGTCAGACGCGGGTGGTGATGTTATCCTAGAGTAGAGACTAAAACGGACTAGGGTAAAACAGTCTGGGCGCTAAAAAAGTGCCATAACGGCCTCGATTAATCGCATAAGGGGTGTAATTTGACGTGAAAAAGAGAATTGCAATTATCGGCGGTGGCATTGTTGGTGCAAGTACGGCCTACTATCTGAGTACCTTACCCGGTGGTGACCAGCTTGACGTCACATTGTACGACGATGGCGTTGGCCAAGCCACCAAAGCGGCAGCCGGCATCATCTCACCATGGCTTTCAAAGCGCCGTAACAAGCAGTGGTACCAGCTCGCAACGGATGGGGCATCGTTGTTGATGACGTTAGCGCGAAAGGCCAACCTTTCAACTGAAATTTACCATCAAACTGGAACGATCGTTACTCGAACCAACGAAAAGGATCTTCACGAACTTTACACGTTAGCGCAAGAGCGCCAAGCGGAATCACCAGATATGGGTGAAGTCGCGTTGCTCTCTGCCGAAGAAGTTCAAGCGCGCTTACCACTGCTAACACGGCCTCAACCAGGGGTCTGGGTTTCTGGTGGTGCTCGGTTAGACGGGCAAGCATTGGTCGAGGAATTGCTAACGCAAGCCCAACAAGTTAATTTAACCGTCAAACAAGAACGGGTTTCGTTTGACCATGAGGGCCAATTAATTGCGTCTGCAGGCGCTAAGCGATTTGATCAAATCGTTGTCGCTGCCGGGGCTTGGTTACCAGAATTATTAGCACCAATGGGCATCAAAGTCGCGGTCCGCCCACAAAAGGGACAGTTGATCGTATTGAACGTTCCAGACTACCCGACTCAAGAGAACATGCCCGTTTTGATGCCAGAAGGTGAACGTGATTTCATTCCGTTTGGTCACGGTAAACTAGTTGTCGGTGCAACGCATGACGACGAGGGCCAATTTGATCTTTCAGTTACGCAAGACGCAACAACGGATCTACTGAGTAGTGCCCAGTACTTTGATGATCAACTGACTGCTGACAGCATTATTGGTACGAAAGTCGGGACTCGCGCTTACACGGCTGATTTTGCACCATTCTTTGGCCGACTTCAAAGTCACCCCAAACTACTGGTTGCCAGCGGTTTAGGGGCCTCCGGTTTAACGACCGGGCCACTCATCGGCCAACTATTAGCCGGCACCATGATTTATGGTGGGACCCCAGATTGGTCGAAGTATCAAAAGTCATTAACGAACTACGTGTCATAGACGGCCTTGACGATGTTGTTGGAGCGCTTGTTGCGCAAGGTGGTGTGCCCCTTGATTTTGTTTTTCGGGTACCCATTTTGAAATAACCAGCGCAAACTCGGACTGACGATCAAGTAGTTGATCGACTAACGGTTGGTAATGCTTAGCGTAGTGCTTGTCGAGACTGACAGCAACAATTTTGCTGTCCGTGTAGAAGAGCACCGTACTGCTAGTTGCTTGAGCGCCCGCTGTTTTTAACAGCGCGTTGAACCCAGCAATTGCTGCTAAAAATTCCGCATGGTGATTATCACCATCCGCTAACGCCTGTTTAAGCTGAGTTTGTTGGCCAGCGTGAACGATGAGAATACCAGCGGCACACAATTGCGTTTCAGTATCAGTCGCGGCATCCGTATATAGTGTAAACATAATAACAACCTTTCAAGAGAGGATGTGTCTATCATAGACCAAAAACGGCAATTTTTATATCAACCAGGGCCGTTAAAAAGTATTATTCTATGGAGTTGGACGTTTGTGATCCTGTTTGTGGGCTTGATTTTAGGCCTCGAACTACTGTCGCAACACCAATGGTTGCCCTGGAGTCTTGGCGCCTTATTTGTCATTTTAACGTGGGCGCAGATTCATTACCGCCGGATTTACCTAGAACATCAAACGTTACGGGTCAGCCGGGTTATTAATCACCACTGGGTCGATATTGCCCTCAAGGATGTCCAAAACGTTCATGTTTCTAAATACCGCCTCGGATTTGTTTATGGTGGTAAAATTTACCAGTTTTTACTCCCGGTGAACTCGGCGATTGAACTATCGGAGCTGATTCATCAGGCCAAAAATCCCACTGTTGAAACGAAGTAACTGATTATCTTGCGAAGGAGCCCTGCATTTTGAACGATATTGAAATCTCACAAGCTGCTACGGCAGCCCCAATTACTGAAATTGCCGATCAGTTAGGCCTATCCGCTGATCAAATCGAACCCTACGGTGCTGTGAAGGCGAAAATCAAACTTCCCGTTGCCGGTGAAGTTGGCGATTCAAAACTAATTCTCGTGACGTCGATCAACCCAACGCCAGCTGGCGAAGGAAAATCAACGGTCACGGTCGGTCTTGGTGATGCCTTGAAACGTCGTGGTAAAAAGGTTGCCATTGCGCTTCGGGAACCATCCCTGGGTCCCGTTATGGGAATGAAGGGTGGCGCGACCGGTGGTGGTTACGCGCAAGTCATTCCAATGGAAGACATTAACCTGCATTTTACGGGTGACATGCATGCGCTGACTGAAGCACACGACACGTTATCAGCGCTGATCGATAATCATATTCAACAGGGAAATGAGTTAAATATCGATCCCCGGCAGGTGACTTGGAAGCGGGTCATTGACATCAATGATCGTGCGCTTCGCCAAACGGTGATCGGCTTGGGTGGCCGGACATCTGGTGTGCCACGCCAAGACGGCTTTGATATCACGGTCGCTAGTGAACTCATGGCGATTCTTTGTTTGAGCAAGGACCTTGGTGATCTCAAGGAACGAATCAAGCGGATCGTGATTGGCTACACCTATGATAAAGAACCGGTCACCGTGGCCGATTTAAAGGTTGCTGGTGCGATTACTTTATTGCTGAAGGATGCGATTAAACCGAACCTCGTTCAGACGTTGGAACACACCCCCGCAATCATTCATGGCGGTCCTTTTGCCAACATTGCTCACGGGTGTAACTCGGTTTTGGCAACCCAAACCGCGTTGAAATTAGCTGACTATGCGGTCACTGAAGGTGGCTTTGGCGCTGACCTTGGTGGCGAGAAGTTTATGGATATTAAAACCCCCGTTCTCGGTAAAACACCAAACGCCGTTGTGGTGGTTGCAACAGTTCGGGCGCTTAAATACAATGGCGGGGTCGATAAAAAGTCCCTAGAAACCGAAAACTTAGCGGCATTGGCTGCCGGCTCAGTTAACCTGAAGCGGCATGTACAGAGTATGAAGCGGTATGGGGTACCCGTATTGGTTGCCGTTAATCGGTTTACAACGGATACCGATGCCGAGATTAATCAATTGCTGACGTACATCAAAGATGAACTGGGCGTACCAGCCTTTGATACCACAGTTTGGGCCAATGGTGGCGGTGGCGCACTTGACTTGGCGGATGCAGTTGTTGAAGCAACTCAACAACCAAGTGACTTTGTACCACTGTACGCACCAGATGATGATTTAGTGACTAAGATGACTAAAATCGTCCAAGATATTTACGGTGGCCGGGATGTTGAATTAGAGCCTAAAGCTAAGCGCCAATTGAAATCCTTTGTTAAGTACGGCTGGGATAAACTACCAGTCTGCATGGCTAAAACACAGTACTCACTGTCAGATAACGCTAAGCAGTTAGGTGCACCAACCGACTTTACGATTCACGTGCGCGAATTTGTGCCTAAGCTTGGGGCTGGGTTCATCGTTGCGTTAACGGGAAACGTCTTGACGATGCCAGGGTTGCCGAAACATCCAGCTGCGTTGAACATGGATATTGACGCGGATGGAACGATTACCGGATTATTCTAGTCACTATCGACGGGTACAAACTATAGCATACAACGGATAGTAATTATTCATTAGGAATCTCAACTGCCAATTAGGCAGTTGAGGTTCCTTTTTTATCGATATTCACTGTCGTTTGTGTCCAGCGTAAGCATCATTGATGTGAGTTTGTGAAATGTGATTTGTGTGAACTGACGATCCCGGTCAGCGACTAGGTTCCAGCTGTGGGGC